>NZ_CATNHG010000096.1:0-64442 GCF_950097965.1 Bacillus sp. T2.9-1 | reverse complement strand
TTATTTGAAAGCAGCTTTATGGAAACCGGAACACATTTGGTTGAGAAAAATAGGGGGAAACACTGTCCCATAAGCCAATCACTGTCTCTATCACACTCGCCACAAGGTATAGTAAAAAAATGGATGTTTACTACCTATGTTTAATCATCTTTCTTTTTACTCAAAAGTAAGGATAATTAATAACGGAAAATTCCGTCAATTTTTATGCGACGCTAGTGATGTATATTAGCTGATAGAGAGGGAAGTTTTCGATGAGAAAATACTCTAAGATGATAAAACCCTTTGATATTATAATGGTCGTTATCCTCCTAGTCATTTCATTTGTCCCAATGGCCGTATTTGCGATGAATCAAAGTAAGGAAGAAGAAGGAAATAAAGTCATCGCCATTATTACACAGGACGGCAAAGTCATTCGTGAAGTAGACTTAACTGGACATACGGAAAATGAGCAATTCATGATTAAAGGAAAAGGCAAACAATATAATCTAATTGAAGTGGAGAACGAGCAAATTAGAATTAAAGAAGATAATAGTCCAGACCAGATTGGAGTAAAGATGGGGTGGAAAGGCATACCTGGCCAAACCATTATTTGCTTGCCACATAAAGTGTTAATAGAAATTGTCGCAGAAAAACCAGAAGAGATGGAAGAGGATGGACTAATCTTATCTCATTGATTTTTAACATATTTTCAATCGTATTGTTTTCACTAAAAGAGCATGGAAATTATTTGAAATAAATAATTTCCATGCTCTTTATCCTTTTTCCATTTCCTTTACCTTATCTAAAATAGTAATCGTATCAATTAAATGATTGTTAAAGATTTTTTTTGCAACAGATAGAAGTTCAATGATTGCTGGGTCTCTTAGAGAATAAATGACTCGGTTTCCTTCTTTGTTCCCAATAACAATATTTTTAGTACGGAGGATACTTAATTGCTGTGACACAGCTGAACCTTCCAGCTCTAAAAGCTCGAGAATTTCATTCACACTTTTATCGCCTTGTGCCAAAATTTCTAATATTTTGATTCGTAAAGGATGGGCTAGTGCTTTAAAAAAATCTGCTTTAAATTGTTGAATATCTAGATTCAAATGCCTTCCTCCCTTTCTTCACTTACTTCCATGCTATCGCTGTTTTCTTTTTTATTTCCTGTTCTTGTTGATTGGAAAATGTTTCGCATTCATGAAAAGCAAAATGTTTACAGCCTTCACATTGCTGCTTATTAACAATGAGTAAGCTATAGTCAATCGCATCACCTGTATGCATAAAGAAATGCTTTTCTCCAATTTTTTCATATAAGCCGGTTTTCCGAAGGATGCTTTCTGGCTGAGGATTCATTCCACAGATTAAAACCTTGCCATGCTTGGAAAAGCTTTGAATAATATTGGCGAAATATGCCTCTCCAGTTAAATCCATGAATGGAACCTTCCCCATCCGCAAAATTAATATTTCAGGAGTGCGATGAATGGAGCGCAACAGGGTTTGTTCAAATGCTTGGGCAGCCCCAAAAAATAATGGTCCCTCTACATCGAAAATACTGATTTGCGGACAACCATGTGATCGTTTTTGATCGATTTTTTCTAATTTATTTGAATCACTAGGTAGTAGTTGAGATGTTTTCATTATATCACTCATCCGTTTAGTAAAGATAATGATAGCCAAAAACAAGCCGATTTCTACTGCTGTTGTTAAGTCAAAAAAGACGGTTAGCAGAAAAGTAACGCTTAAAACAAGGGAATCTCCGGTTTTTGTTTGGAGAATCATTCGAAATGATTTCTGTTCACTCATATTCCACGCTACTACCATTAATAAGGGAGCCATGCTTGCGAGCGGAATTCTGCCTGCAAAAGGTGCAAGAACTAATAAAATGATAAGGACTACAATCCCATGAATGATTCCAGAAAGAGGGGAAACCGCGCCGCTCTTTATATTTGTGGCAGTACGGGCAATTGCGCCAGTAGCTGGAATGCCTCCAAATAAAGGTGCAATCATATTAGCGATTCCTTGTCCGATTAATTCTTTATTACTATTATGCTTGTTGTTTGTCATACCATCTGCCACAACAGCAGATAACAGGGATTCAATGGCACCAAGAATGGCAATGACAAAAGCAGGTTGGATTAGTAATGTAACCCTGTCCCAAGTTATAGCAGGAAGGTGGAAGGATGGTAATGTATTTGGAATACCACCATATACCGAATCTATAGTCGCAATTTCACTAGGATAAAAAATAGTTGCAATAATGGTAGAAATAACTAATCCCATTAATGGTCCCGGAAGTTTTGGAAATATTTTTGGCGACAAAAGAAGGATCACAAGGCAAATAATAGCTGTAAGAATACTATAAGGAGTAACTGTATCGAAATGCTGGAATATTTCTCCCATATTAAGAAGAAAGGCTTCATGGTTTTCTATATCCTGCAGGCCTAAAAAATTTGGGATCTGGCCAGTGAAAATGATTACTGCGATTCCAGAGGTAAAGCCAATGGTGACAGATCTCGGAATATATTTAATAAGGGAACCAAGCCTAAATACGCCAAATAAAACTAAAATAATGCCAGCTAAAAACCCGGCAATTAATAGATTTTCAAAACCATAACTGAGGACGATGCCAAGCACGATAGGGATAAAAGCACCAGTAGGACCACCAATTTGAAACTTCGATCCTCCAAATAAAGAAATAAGAATTCCGGCGATTATGGTTGTATAAATTCCATATTCAGGATTTACACCAGATGCAATCGCAAAAGCCATCCCTAGAGGAATGGCAATAATACCAACAATGATGCCAGATGTAATATCTTTTCTAAAAGATGCAAACGAGTAATTTTCAAATCGATTATCATTCCAATTCCATTTCATAGTAGCCCTTCTTCTTTTGAATATTTATATATCTGATTATTTGAATATACTATTAGAATTTACGCCTTGTATGGGAAAAAGTCAAAGTGATTTTTGTGAACTTTTTTGTGTGTTTTATGAGGGGGGATTTTTTTAGGGATGGGTTTGGATCATAAATGCGATGGAGGCATTAAATTCAACTATATCACGTACTACTACTCATTAAAAATGTCCTAAATATAAAAATACATATATACTAATACCATAATGAAGCTAAAAAACCGATACAACAATGGGATGCATCGGTTTTTTGTATTTTCCTTATTCTTCATCCATAAATGGTTTATTTACATAATAGTACATAACGCCCATGAATCCGACTCCGCCTATTAAATTTCCTAATGTTACAGGAATTAAATTGCGAATAATTGCTGGAATCGTAATGGCTGGGTTTTGATCTAGTACATAAGAAATAGAGAATGTTGCCATATTGGCAATGCTATGTTCGTAGCCTGAAATAAAGAAACAGAATACGAATAAAATCATGACAGTAATTTTTGCAATATCTTCTTTTAAAGCCATAGGGATAAAGAAAGCTAAACAGACAAGCCAGTTACATAAAATGCCTCGAAAGAAAAGTTCACTTATGGGTGCTTCCAATTTAGCTTGTGCTGCATGAAGCAAATAGTCATTTACACTAGGAGACTTGAATAACCCCGTTAACAAGATGAAGATGGCAAAGAAAATGGCTCCAATAATGTTACCTGCATAGCTTGTTCCCCAAATTTTAAAGACATCTGACCATCTTATTTTTTTTCTTAATGCTGCATAAGTATAATAAAAGGTGTTCCCTGTAAATAAATCTCCGCCACCATAGGCGATTAGAATAATAGCTGCCCCGAATACTAAAGCTGCCATTGGATAGGCAAGCGGTGATTCCACTGCATAAAAGAAATTACCAGTTTTAAATGCAACAATGACACCAAAGCCAATAAACATACTTGCGACAACGGCACGCATAAAAAAGCGAAACTTACTTTTTTTATAGATTTTTAATTTTTTTAAGGCTAATTTTTCTACTTCGTGAAGTGATGCGCCTTCCATTGTTAATCCTCCTGAATAAGGTTTTCTTGTTTACCACTGTAGTTATGTTTCTTACCCTATTATTATCATGTTGATTCTTTATTAGGTCAATAATATTTTGTGAAAAAAATCACAATAATATTTTTTATTCGAAATTTGTTCACAATTTAATCAACTTTGCAATTATTTCTTTAGTATTCCCAAAAGTACCACTTTAAAATATACAAATAATATACAAGACTTTTCTGAAAATACAGTAAATAAGCATTGTTAAAGACAGAAAAAACAGATAAATATCGTATAATATCAACATGGAATAATTTGTCGAAGAATTCATGTTATATTTTCTTACAAATGTATAGACTTTATATTTATTCAATCATAAAATATAAGATGGAAACTAAAAAGGGAGTGAAGAGCTCATGACTTCAGCATATCGCATTTCGATGCTTGTAAACGATCAGCCGGGAGTTCTGGCTCGTATATCCAGCTTATTTGGAACGCATCATGTAAATATTGAAGATATAAAAACCAAAAATTATAAAAGAGAAGCAACAACAAGAATACAAATTTCTAGCTCTGCAGAAGAGAAGCAAGTACAAACTCTTTTAATAGGATTACAAGGATTAATGGATGTAGTGGAAGTAGATGCAGATGCCATCCATAAATCAGCTTTTCAACAAAAGCTGATTCAAAGTACGGACACGATTCAGGTACTAAGAGAGCAAAAAACTTTAAGCAAAAAAATATCTTACTGGCTCGTAGCCTGCAGTTTGTTTTTAACCTTATTTGGAACGAACATACCAGCTTCTCTTTATTCACTTTATCGTGCGGAATGGGGCCTTACGTCTGGGATGATTACCCTTGTGTTTGCCATTTACGCTTTTACTGTTATCCCTGCAATTGTCATTGCCGGACAATTATCTGATCAGATTGGGAAAAAGAAAGTGTTAATCCCAGGAATTTTCTTCTCGCTGATAGGAACCTTTTGTTTTACCATTGCAAATGGTTTGGGAATGCTTCTTCTCGGTCGATTATTCCAAGGTTTGTCTGTTGGTATTTTAAATGGAGTAGCAGTGGCTGCTTTAACCGAACTTGATGAGAAGAAAAATACGAAAAAGACTGCTTTAATATGTGCCCTTGCCGTCACACTCGGCAATGCATTTGGGCCAATTCTCTCCGGATTACTAGGGGATTTTGCTCCAATCCCATTAAGATTATCTTACTATGTGCATTTATTATTTATTATTCCGTGTTTTATCCTACTGTTTTTCCTAAATGAAAATATTAGACCAGGTTTGAAGCCTGTTCAATTAAAGAAGCCATTTGTACCAAAAGAAATCATGAAGCCTTTCCTGTTAGCTTCCCTTACTTCTTTTGTTGCATGGTCGATTATAAGTATGTTTATGTCTTTAATCCCTTCTAATCTGTCTAGTTTTACAACAGTTACTAGTTTAACGATATCAGGAATTGTAGTAGCACTCGGATTAATTGCTGCAGCATTAAATCAAATTTTACTAAAACAACTATCATTAATGAAATTGATTACAATCGGTTATGCCTTTCTTGCAGTGGGACTTGTGCTTCTAGTAATAACAATCTATACACAATCCCTAACATTATTGCTGATTTCAGCCGTACTTATAGGGGGAGGGAATGGACCCGCATATGCTGGAAGCTTAGCACTAGTAAATGAAGTTGCTCCAAGTAAAACAAAAGGAAATATTGTCTCAACTTTCTTTGTTATTACTTATCTTGGCGTGAGTCTTCCAGTAATCGGTCTTGGGTATTTATCACAGGCGTTTGGAGTTGCTGGGGCAGTTACCACATATGTACTAATTATGGGAACTCTCATATTGCTTATTTCCGGATTTGCTTGGAAAGAAAGAAAAACCATTTTTACAAAATAAAGATTGTCCAAAGATCAGTATTCCTTTTTGAAAGGAAGGCTGATCTTTTTTTGGTGAAGGAAAGTAAAAGAAATGTAAAGAATCAAAAAAAGTAATAATAAATATTAGACAGTTGAATAAAATGATGATGTAGTATTTTAAAAAATAAGTCTTTGGGAAGGGAATCTGCTTAGATATTTCCATAGTTATTAAATTGGAAGGCCCCATAGACAGAGACGATCTAGGAGGCTAAAGTGAATATTTATAAAAAGACAGTAGATTCCCTGAACCAATGAAAAAATGAATAGATAATGTGATAGATAAAAAAACAAAAAAAATGTCGAAAAGAGGTTGCTTTTTTTACACTATGGCTATATAATAAAAAACGTGTTAAAAATAAGTAAAAAAAATGAATAAATGCGGGTGTAGTTTAATGGTAAAACCTCAGCCTTCCAAGCTGATGTCGTGGGTTCGATTCCCATCACCCGCTCCATACATAAGCTCACAACGCAGTGTTTCGTTTCACTAAGAACGAAGTATTGCGTTTTTTATATTTTACGAGAGAACAAAAAAAATAAACCTAGTGAGGAGAGTATCTAACTTTAGAAACTCTCCTCATTAGGTTTATTCTACAATGGAAAACGAAGCTTCTCCTCCATGAACTTGCACAAACATGTTAAGTAAGGATTCTACCATTTGTTCTGCCTTTTCTCTTTCAATGGATGGGGAAAGATAGACAATTTGAATGGCATTTTTCGTAGATGATTGGACAGGGGCTCTGTCTGAATCGACAAAAGGGCTGCCAAATGGACCTAGTTCATCCTCTGATACAATTAAATTTTCGATTGAATTCATTCTTCCGTTAAGCCCAGCATATTGTTCACCATCTTTTCCAATCCGGATGTTTATAGTACCTTGAAGATTGGCACAATCATAAATACCGATAGGAACAGCATATTGAAGGGAAAAGAAGTTGTTAATATCAATACTGCTATTAATTGGCTGCAAGTAATTTTGTTTTTTGATTCGTCTAAGAAGACTTTCTGCCGAATGACGATAGCGATTTGGATCTTTGCCTGTTTTTTTGAAGATTTGTCTCCATTCCTTTACAGAAGGAATATCGATAATATTACTATCTTCCAAATCAAAAAAAATAGACTCTTGAAAAAGTCGCATGCGTCCCTTAATCATTTGGGGCGTGTCCATTACTTCCATCCCTTGATAGTAAATAAAGCCAATCTTAAAATTAGGAATTAATTGTTTAATCTGTTCTGATATAGAAATATCCAATATATACACCTCCACTATAGTTGTTGTCTATGTTATCCTATATTTTAGCGTAATCTATATAAAAAACCAATGAAAAGAAGGGAGGGAGACATTTATGGATTATCATGCATTAAAGGAAGATATTATAGAATATAGTAAAACAATTGGGATTGATAAAATTGGCTTTACAAGTGCTAGCACCTTTGAAGAAATGAAAGTACGCTTAATAACACAGCAAAAATTAAACTATCAATCTGGGTTTGAAGAGAAGGATATTGAGAAGCGGGTAAACCCCTCCCTTCTATTAGACAAGCCGAAATCGATTATTTCTATCGCTCTTGCTTATCCGTCTAAAATGAAGGAAAGAGTTGTTAGTAAAAAAGGAGAGCGCAGAGGTATTTTTTGTCGTGCTTCCTGGGGAACGGATTATCATATTGTTTTAAAAGATCGCTTGAAGAAGCTTGAGGATTATATACAAGAAAGAATTCCAGATGCGTTGTGTAAATCAATGGTAGATACTGGTGAGTTAGTAGATCGTGCTGTTGCACAACGAGCAGGGATTGGCTGGTCTGGGAAAAACTGTGCCATAATTACGCCGGAGTTCGGTTCATATGTGTATTTAGGTGAAATGATTACAAATCTTCCATTAGAGCCAGATACACCAATGGAAGATCAATGCGGTACATGTAATAAATGCATTGATGTTTGTCCAACAGGTGCCCTTATTCAAGGCGGGCAGTTAAATGCGCAAAGATGCATTGCTTTTCAAACACAGACAAAGGGATTTCTCGCAGAAGAATTTAGAGAAAAGCTCGGTAACCGAATTTATGGCTGTGATACATGCCAAACTGTTTGTCCGAAAAATAAAGGAATGGATTTTCACAATCATCCAGAAATGGAGCCAGATCCAGAAATCGCAAAACCATTGCTTCAGCCCCTCCTTTTTATTAGTAATAAGGAATTTAAAGAAAAATATGGTCATATTTCTGGTTCCTGGCGTGGAAAGAAACCAATTCAGCGTAATGCCATCATTGCACTAGCACATTTTAAAGAAGAAGGAGCAATTGGTGATTTAATTACGGTGATGAAAAAAGACCCAAGACCAGTCATTAGAGGTACGGCTGCTTGGGCATTAGGAAAAATTGGTGGCGATGAGTCAATGACTGCCCTACAAACAGCAAATCAACAAGAAGAAGATCAAGAAGTATTACAAGAAATTGAAGATGCGTTACAACGATTATCGCATTCGTTATAAGATTGTGGTGGATGAACGCCACTTTTTCGTGTGGGAAGAGGAAAAGTGGTTTTCATCAGTTGAATGAACGTCTTTCGATCAGTAAATAAAAACGGTTGTCTTCTAAATTAAACAGATATAATAAAAACGAGACAAAAAGAAGGAAATCCATCTCCTTCTTTTTTTGTACAGTTCTCCTTCCTTTAAACATATTAATTAAGGAAGGGAGTAGATACAATGAAACAACAGCTAATGGAGCTTATCGAAAAAAGAATGCAGCAGTGCGTGGCGAAAGAAAGAACAAGTATTGAAGACGAAAAATTTGCGCGGAAAAGAGATTGTTTCCATAGAAGGAATGCTGAAATTGTACATGTGAAGGCAAAGGGGAAAGTGGAAGATATTCAGAAAAAGGCGGAAGAGACGAAGGAATTGGTTTATACCGTTCATCTTCAATATTTCATTAAGCAAGGAGAACTATTTTTCGTAGAAGAAGAAGTGGAAAATAGAAAGGGGATTTTCTATAAAGGGGTATTAATTGAAGATAAAGAGATTGCCCCTGTCTATCCGGATTATCGAGAAAATCCTTTGTCTGAAGAATTTGGGAACAATACAGAAGGGTGGAGCCGATATTCATATGATCGGTTAAAAGCGGTTCAATATGCGGAAAAATGGTGGAATAGCTATAATCCGAAATATCATCAATTCGAAGTAGATTGCACCAATTATATTTCTCAATGTGTCCATGAAGGTGGTGCTCCGATGCGAGGTTATCCTAATCGCAATAAGGGCTGGTGGATGCAAAACAATAATTGGAGCTATAGTTGGTCAGTGGCCAATGCTTTTCCAAGGTATTTAGAAACCTCTACAACGGGTTTACGTGCCAAACAAGTAAATAATGCTATCGAGCTAAAACTTGGGGATGTCATTTGCTATGATTTCGAAGGTGATGGGAAATATAATCATACGACGATTGTTACAGGGAAGGATGCGAATGGAGAACCGTTAGTAAATGCTCATACGTATAATAGTCGAATGCGCTACTGGAAATACGAAGATTCAACTGCTTATACTCCAATTATTAAATATAAATTTTTTACGATTATAGATGGCTAAAAAACAGGGAATGTCCCTTTCGCATTTCATTTAGAGTAAGTGTATAATGGAACGGAAAGTAATAGTTAGAGGTGACAAACTTGGCAATACATATCGTCTTATATCAACCACAAATACCTTCCAATACTGGCAATATAGCTAGAACCTGTGCAGGAACAGACACTATTTTGCATCTAATTCGTCCGTTTGGATTCTCCACTGATGATAAAGCGTTAAAGCGAGCGGGGCTAGATTATTGGGAATTTGTAGAGATCCATTATTATGACTCTTTAGATGAATTTTATGAAAAAAATGAAGGCGGAGCATTTTACTATATTACGAAGTCTGGGGAAACCCCTTATGCCTCTTTTAATTACAGTGATATAAACAAAGATCATTACTTTATATTTGGAAGTGAGACAACAGGTCTTCCGCCAGAACTTATCCAGAATAATGTAGATAGAACGGTTCGAATTCCAATGACAGATAATATTCGTGCTTTTAACCTTTCGAATACTGCGGCAATTCTCATTTATGAGGCATTAAGGCAACAAAATTTTGGGCATTTAAAAAAATAGTACAGAAACAATATCGGAGTGTAAATCGTAATAGATTTATACTCTTTTTACTATAATTGGAATAAAGGAGAATGAACATAACATGGCATTCACCGTATCAAAAGATCTCATCTATTTATTAAGTTTTTTTCTCCTGCTTTTTTGAACAGAAGGATATTTGAGAAAAAAGCTAAAACTATTAAATAAAATGGAAAAAAGGTTCATCCGCTACAAAAATGGTTAGATTTTACGGTGATACCCAGTGCTATCCTATTATTGTTTGTATTTGATGGTCCAATAGTAAGTATGTATATATTAATTTGTCATAGCTTTCTTCAATCCTTTATGGAGTGGAGGGGTAATAAAAAGTCAAAAGAAGCTATTATCTATTTAGCAAATGGGCTAATTCTTTTTATCATGACTAATATTGGTATATTATTAGGCTATAGTCATTATCAGTAATGGTTGGAGACAATAAGAAAATTAAGGAGAGAATTCCATGAATCAAACAATCGAAACAATCCTAAATCATCGATCTGTAAGAAAATTTACAGATAAGGAGTTAACGCAAGAACAAATTCGTCTTCTTGTGGAAGCGGCCCAAAGTGCTTCTACTTCTAGCTTTGTACAAGCATATAGTATTATTGGCGTAAAAGATAAGGAAAAAAAGAAAAAATTAGCAGAATTAGCAGGGAATCAGCAATATGTGGAAAACAATGGACATCTGTTTGTTTTCTGTGCAGATTTATATCGGCACACTGTTGCTTCAGAAATGGAAGGGAAAAAGGAATCAGCACAGGATTCTATTGAGAGCACGGAAAAATTTATGGTTAGTCTGATTGATGTAGCTTTAGCATCGCAAAACATGGCAATTGCTGCTGAGTCATTAGGACTGGGTATTTGTTACATAGGCGGAATTCGCAATAATTTAGTTGGTGTGAGTCAATTATTAAAAACTCCAGATCATGTTTTACCAGTGTTTGCTTTAGTCGTAGGTTATCCAGACCAACAAACAGAGAAAAAACCACGAGCTCCTTTTCAGCATATATATCACGAAAATGAATATGAGCAAGATGTAGAAAAATATAAACAAGAGCTACAGGAATATAATAACGAAATCACTGCTTATTATCAGGAAAGAACAAATGGGAAGAGAACAGATACATGGACAGCTCAGATGGCTGCTAATTTTGAGCAAAAATCACGTATGTATATGAAAGAGTTTGTTCACGAAAAGAAACTTGATTTGAAATAATGAAAGACAGATTAAGTAATATATTTAAAAAAACAGTATCTAAGTGAAATAGATGCTGTTTTTTTATGCAAATAAAAAAGAAAATATTTCCTATTAAATAATAATTGTTATTCTATAGCGGTTCTCCGTGTTAAAGATACAGTTTTCCCTTTATGGTTTAGGGTCTTTTAAAAAACTATTCTTTCTTTTAAGCATGTTCGCATTCGCTGGTGCATAGATTATATTAATCGTCTCTGATAATGTGACAGGGGAGGTCCATATGAATATATTAAAGAAAATCGAGATGTATAGACAAGAAGAAGAGTTGTTGAAGTGGGAAGGGACTTTTGGAGAGTACTTAGAAATCTTGAAGGAAAAGCCATGGGTAGGTCAGTCCGCGCATTCTAGAGTATATAACATGATTAAAGATGCTGGCATTGATGAAGTAAATGGGAAAAAGCAATACAAATTTTTCTCTGATCAGCTCTTTGGATTAGAAGAGCCATTAGAAAAGCTAGTAGAAGAATATTTCCATCCAGCTGCCAAACGTTTAGATGTAAGAAAACGTATTTTATTATTAATGGGTCCAGTCAGCGGTGGTAAATCCACTTTGGTAACGATGCTGAAAAGAGGATTAGAAGCATATACCTACACAGACCGTGGAGCTGTATACGCGATCAAAGGTTGCCCAATGCATGAGGATCCGCTTCATATGATTCCACATAGTCTAAGAAACGATTTCTTTGATGAATATGGGATTCGTATTGAAGGCAATTTATCTCCACTTAATATGATGAGACTGCAAGAAGAATATAATGGAAGAATTGAAGATGTGATGGTAGAAAGAGTATTTTTCTCAGAAGATAAACGAACTGGGATTGGAACCTTTAGTCCATCTGATCCGAAATCACAGGATATTGCAGATTTAACAGGAAGCATTGATTTCTCTACCATTGCGGAATATGGATCAGAGTCTGATCCACGTGCCTATCGTTTTGATGGAGAGCTAAATAAAGCGAACCGAGGCATGATGGAGTTCCAAGAAATGCTGAAATGTGATGAGAAGTTCTTATGGCATTTATTATCATTAACACAAGAAGGAAACTTTAAGGCAGGTCGATTTGCTCTTATCTCTGCAGATGAGTTAATTGTCGCTCATACGAATGAAACAGAGTATCGCTCCTTTATTTCCAATAAAAAGAACGAAGCATTGCATTCCCGTATTATTGTTATGCCTGTTCCATATAATTTAAAAGCGTCAGAAGAGGAAAGAATCTATGAAAAAATGATTCGAGAAAGCGATGTTGCGAATGTGCATATTGCGCCACACACGTTGAAAATTGCCGCTATTTTTACCATTCTAACTAGATTGAAAGAACCGAAAAAAGGGGATATTGATTTAGTAAAGAAAATGCGCTTATACGATGGTGAGAATGTGGAAGGCTTCGGTTCAGCTGACCTAAAAGAATTACAAAACGAATATGGCGATGAAGGAATGAGTGGTATTGATCCGCGTTATGTAATCAACCGGATATCCTCTACGATTATTCGCAAGGATGTAACAAGTATCAACGCACTTGATGTGCTTTTATCTATAAAAGAAGGATTGGATCAGCATTCTTCTATTACGAATGAATTAAAAGAAAAATACTTAAATTGCATTTCCTTAGCGCGTAAAGAATACGATGAAATTGCCAAAAAAGAAGTACAAAAGGCATTTGTTTATTCTTATGAAGAGTCTGCTAAAACGTTAATGGATAATTATTTAGACAATGTAGAAGCGTACTGCAATAAAAACAAGCTGCGTGATCCATTAACTGGTGATGCGATTAATCCAGATGAAAAACTAATGCGTTCTATTGAAGAACAAATTGGTATTTCAGAAAATGCGAAGAAGTCATTCCGTGAAGAAATTTTAATTCGTATTTCTGCATATGCAAGAAAAGGAAAACGATTTGATTATAACTCTCACGATCGCTTACGTGAAGCAATCCAGAAGAAGTTATTTGCAGATTTAAAAGATGTTGTTAAAATCACTACTTCAACGAAAACTCCAGATGAGCAGCAATTGAAGAAAGTCAATGAGGTGGTTGCACGTTTAATTGATGAACATGGCTATAATTCCACATCTGCCAACGAGTTATTACGTTATGTAGGCAGCTTATTGAATCGTTAAATAAATTGGTCAAAGGGAGGAACACGCTAAATGGCGTCTGTTCCTCTTTTGCCTAATAGGAAAGTTTGGGGAGAATAATGTGCCATGAAATAGGAACACATGAACCGACCCTTTTTCTAAAAAAAGTAAAATTATCGGAATTATTAGTAAATTATTTCGTCCATCTGCATATGATAGAGTAATCACTTTATTAAGATATAGTGATACCCAAATTAGTGTATGCGAAAATCACTTGATTCGTGCAAAAAGTATAAAAAATTTTTAGGAGGGGTAAGATGACGGAAAAACCAAATAAACATCAGTTTGTAATATCCCAAGAAAATTGGTCCCTCCATCGCAAAGGCCATGATGATCAGCAACGTCATCAGGAAAAAGTGCAAGAGGCCATTAAAAATAACCTACCTGATTTAATTACAGAAGAAAACATCGTCATGTCAAATGGTAGAGAAGTTGTGAAAATTCCCATTCGTTCATTGGACGAATACAAAATTCGATATAATTATGACAAAAACAAACATGTAGGGCAAGGAAATGGAGATAGTCAGGTTGGCGATGTGGTCGCACGCGATGGATCTGGAAATCAAAAGGGCCCAGGAAAAGGGCAAGGAGCTGGAGATCAGGCAGGAGAAGATTACTTTGAGGCAGAAGTATCTTTAATGGAATTAGAGGAAGCCTTATTCAAGCAATTAGAATTGCCGAATTTAAAACGAAAAGAGCAAGATCAAATTGTCGTGGAGAATATTGAATTTAATGATATTAGAAAAGTTGGGTTAATGGGTAATATCGATAAGAAAAAAACAATGATATCTGCATTTAAGCGTAACGCGATGTCTGGAGTACCAGCCTTTCACCCCATTTATCCAGAGGATTTAAAATTTAAAACCTGGAATGAAGTGCAAAAGCCAGAATCAAAGGCAGTCGTCCTTGCGATGATGGATACAAGCGGTTCGATGGGCTTATGGGAAAAGTATATGGCTAGAAGCTTTTTCTTCTGGATGACAAGATTTCTTCGTACCAAATATGAAACAGTGGAAATTGAATTCATTGCCCATCATACAGAAGCAAAAGTCGTTTCGGAAGAGGATTTCTTTTCAAAAGGAGAAAGTGGAGGCACCATTTGTTCCTCTGTATATAGAAAGGCATTAGAGTTGATTGATGATAAATACGATCCAGGTCGATTCAATATTTATCCATTTCATTTCTCAGATGGAGACAATTTAACGTCAGATAATGCTAGATGTGTAAAATTAGTAGAAGAGCTGATGGAAGTTTCCAATATGTTTGGATATGGGGAAGTCAATCAATACAACCGGCACAGTACGCTTATGTCCGCTTACAAAAACATTCAAGATGAAAAGTTCCGTTACTACTTATTAAGACAAAAAGCAGATGTATTTAATGCGATGACAAGTTTCTTCCGAAAAGAGGAAGAAGGACAGATGTATGCATAAAGAAATTGTGGCACAACTCATTATGTGGGTTGTGTTTTTTGTGGGAAGGGACAAGTAGTATTCTCTGTCCCTGTTAAATAAGGGTAAATAAACAAAATCTAAATTTACCACCTTTTAAAACTTAGTGTGCCATATTCTTATGTAACTAATACAGATAATCAAGAACAAGGAATAAACTGCTTAAGGAAGCACATATTAATGCAGAGGCGGTTATTTAATGGAGAAAAATAAAATGGAGAAGCGATTTTTAAAGGGATTATTAATCCTAAATTTACTGATCCTGCTGCCAATTTTATATAGAAAACCCCCTATTAGGGATTGGATTATTGTTTTTGTGTATAATGGTATTACAAATGGGATAGTTGATATGATCTTAACATCTCATAAAGTAATTAGATATCCAGTTCGTTTTCTGCCCAAGAAATTTAGAATACATATATTATTTGACTTCTTAATTTATCCTACATTTACCGTTTTCTACAACCAATTAACGAAGAGAGATAAACCTTTTGCTGTTTTCTATAAATTGATTTTATTTACCATTCCCTTTTATTTTATTGAATTATGGGCTGAAAGAAAAACAAAGCTAATTGAATGGAAAAAAGGGTGGAGATGGTACTATAGCTTTTTAAGTATTATCCTGAAATCTTTATTAACTAGATTAGTTATAGAGACTCTAAGGAAACTGAATTTTTTAACTAAATAATTCAGTTTCCTTCTTAATATGTTTATGAACCTAATCACAGGGGGAAAATGGTGATGTATATTCATTCTTTCTGCCCTAATTTAAAAGAATACATAGTTATTTCCTTTTTTTTATTGTAAAATAGCGAAGTAGAATAGTGTAACACAGATTGTTTCATTCATAAATAGTAAATACTTATTGACGTGAATAGGATAGAATGTTGATCCAAGAAAGGAAAGCAAATGACGAAAATCGTAAATATCATTCTTTTACTTAATGTTATCGGAATAGTTCTATATGCAGCTGGAATCCTTAATACGGATATTTTCAGGGTGGAGTTTTTATCCTCTGGTGTTATTATGCTTCTTTTTGGTCTAAGAGATGTTGTTGTTAGAGGTGCGAAAAGAAAAAGACGATAGTGGATATGTAACTCTTCTTAAAAACGGTAGAAAGGGGAGCGAAAGATGAAGCCTATTTATCGATGGATCTATATATTTTTAGGGACACTCTTTTTAGTTTTAGGGATTATTGGCGTGTTTTTACCTTTGTTGCCAACTACCCCTTTTTTATTATTAACCTCCTTTTTTTACACAAGAGGTTCTGAGCGTATCAATAAATGGTTTCGTTCGACAACTTTCTATCATGAGTATGTCAAAGGATTTCGCAAAGGAGAGTTAACGAAAAAGCAAAAGATAAAAATCATCATTACTTGTTATATTTGCTTAGCCATTAGTGCTGTCCTTGTTGATCATCCATTTACTAGGATTATCTTGGGATGTATTGCGGTTGCCCAAGCAATATCGATGTTTATTATAAAGACAAAAAGAGAGAATCCAGAAATCACCATAAAAAAATAAGCATAACCCAGTGGATAGACCTTTTTGGTAGATCCTTTTTTTATCTTTTTAAAATGTGCTTTTTAGTAGTAAAAAAATGATTAGAGAGGAGGTGGTCTAATGCCAAATATATGGGATCCAGAATATACGATAACAAGGGAACTAGCTTCTCATTTAATTGAGACTCAGTTTTCAATTAGTGTTCATTCTATTATAGAAATAGGAGAGGGATTTGATAATACTATATTTCTCGTCAATAATCGTTATACGTTTCGATTTCCAAGAAGAGAAATTGCGGTTAAGCTATTACGAAGCGAATGGGCATTGTTACGAATAATTGCTGGTAAACTACCACTTCCAATTCCAAAGCCGATTTATTTAGGTACAGAAACTCAGGATTTCTCACTAGTTTTCATAGGGTATGAGCATTTACCAGGAAATACTCCACAAGATGTAACGAATGAAGAAAGAATGCAAATGGTAAAACCATTAGCACTTTTCTTAAAAAAATTACATTCTTTTTCAACAGAGCAATTCAAGAATGTCCCATATGATGAGTTCGATCGACTTCATATCGATAAAAGAAAATCCCACTTAATCGATTCAATGAAGAAGTTGCAGATACATGAAAATATACCTTTATTCCAATTAGCTGAGGACTATGCAAAAAATATAACACATATAGCCGTTCCGACTGTTCATGTCCTTACACACGGTGATCTGCATATTCGTAATATGCTTGTTAATGAAGATAAAGAACTTGTGGGAATTATTGATTGGGGAGATACACATATTGGTCATCCTGCTGTTGATCTATCGATTGCTTACAGTCTGTTTCCTATTGAAGGTAGAAAGCAATTTTTCTCTATTTATGGGGAAGTTGATGAGGATATGTTAAAACTCGCTCAATTTAAAGCAATATTTACGATAATTTCCTTGCTTGCTTACAGTATAGACAAGAAGGATAAGAGCCTTTATCAAGAAGGGAAAATCAGTTTAGCTCTGGCTTTGTCATGAGAATGGATCGTTATGGATTTATTGGATGAGAAAACATGAGTAGCTGAATATAAAATAACCGGACGGTCCATAATTGTTTACGCCCGGTTATTATTATTAATTACTTAAATCCCAGCACTGGATGGGGAATATATGGCTCTTCTAAGTTAGCAATCTCTTCTTGTGTCAATTTTAATGAAAGAGCAGCAACTGCATCTTCAAGATGGTGGAGCTTAGTTGCGCCAATAATAGGTGCAGTAACAGTCTCCTTTTGTAATACCCAAGCTAGTGCAACTTGCGCGCGAGGTACGCCGCGTTTTTCTGCTATTGCTTTTACTCGTTCTACTACTTGACGGTCCGCTTCTTCAGTGTGGGAGTATAACGTTTTTCCGAATTCATCGGTTTCTTTACGAGTGCTTGTTTCTTCCCAATCTCTAGTTAAACGGCCGCGTGCCATTGGACTCCAAGGAATGACCCCAATCCCTTCTTCTTTACAAAGGGGCAACATTTCTCGTTCTTCCTCGCGATAGAGCAGGTTTAAGTAATTTTGCATCGATACGAAACGAGTCCATCCATTCTTTTCCGCTATATGATTTGCTTTTAAAAATTGCCATGCATACATAGAGGAAGCACCAATATAGCGGGCCTTCCCAGCTTTGACTACATCATGCAATGCTTCCATTGTTTCTTCAATTGGAGTTTCATAATCCCATCTATGTATTTGATAGAGATCGACATAATCGGTACCAAGCCTTTTTAAACTATTGTCGATCTCACTCATAATTGCTTTTCGGGAAAGGCCAGCACCATTAGCGCCTTGACGCATTCTGCCATGTACCTTTGTAGCAAGAACGACATCATCACGATTCGTAAAATCACGCAATGCACGTCCAACAATTTCTTCACTTGACCCATCAGAGTAGACGTTTGCAGTATCAAAAAAATTAATGCCAAGCTCCAATGCTTTTTTGATAAATGGACGACTTTCGTTTTCTGTTAATGTCCAAGCATGACCACCACGATCGGGTTCTCCATAACTCATACAACCAAGACAAAGACGGGAGACTTCTAAACCAGTAGAACCTAATTTAATATAATCCATTTACTACTCCTCCTTTTGGTTTTATTATAAAGAGTGGTTATTAATTAAGCGAGGGATATGAATTCTGTCTGTAAAGATTTACATAATTGGAAGAACCAATATTTTTGTTTATTTTTGAAAAAGTAAATATTTGGTAATGTTAAGTAGAGTGAAAAGTGATTAGATGATATGGAAAACATTTGTTTTACCAAATTTAAACTTACCATGTGGTTTAATAATGAATAGTACTATTGAATAGAAGGTTAAGGATGTGAATGAATGATAGAGTTTTTTGCTATTTTTGGATTTTATTTATTACCAGTTTATTGCATTATTTTCTGTTTAAATCTTGTTTCACTACTAAAGAAAATACAGGAGGAAGATAATATAACCAAAAATACAATATGGTTTACCGCTTCTTTTGTATTCATCATAATGACCATTGCCTCACTGATTGCACTTTAATAAAATTATTGGATGGAAACAATGGTGGAAAAAATCAATACTACTGATAAGGCTTTCAGCCGTTTGTTTAAAGAGAAAGTCATCTGAGGAGAGCTGGGGTTCGATTTAAGAGCTAACGCTTATTTTACTAGTTCTTTGCTTGGGTAGCTTTAAAGGTAGTTTAGTAGAAAATTAGCAGAAAAAAAGAGTTGAAATATTTGACAAAAAAATCAATTTGTGCTATAATTCACAATAATAAATATTGCTGATATAATAAGATTCTCCTGGCCAGGGGAATCTTTTTTTTATTGGAGTGGTAACAATGAAGAATGATGAATTCAGTTTAACTTCTTTAGTTTCTGCATTTAGTCGAGCATATCATGTGAAAGAGGATAATCCGATTATATTCCATGATTATATAGCACAAGATTTCTTATCATCAGCAGAATATCAATCCATTTCAGAAAATATGTCCAACGGCATTCCTTATTTTAGTGCAGAAATGGCTGAAAAATTAAAAGGGAATCATGAAGCAATATTAAAGTGGGTAACACAAATTCAACTAGCACCAACACCACTTGCGAGAGCTGCATACGCAGAAAATGTTGTATTGAACGAATGCCAACTTGGGGTTGAGCAATACGTCATTCTGGGTGCAGGTTTAGATACTTTTGCTTGGCGTTACGATTCATTACCAAATGTTACTGTATATGAAATTGACCACCAATCAACTCAAAATTTTAAAAAAGAGCGCTTAGATCAAGCAGGCTATGAAATACCTTCCCGTTTAAAATTTGTAGCGATGGACTTCACGAAGGAGCTTTCGTTAGAAAAACTAGTCGCTGCAGGATTTGACTTTTCTAAGAAAACAGTTTTTAGTTTGCTTGGGGTGTCTTACTATTTAACAAAAGAGATGCTTCAGGAATTGATGCATGCCTTCTTTAAAGACCTTCCAAGAGGGAGCTCTATTAATTTTGATTTTGCCGATAAAAGTTTATTTACGGAACCTGGCATTTTCAATCGTGTACAAAATATGGTGCAGATGGCTCGAGCTGCTGGAGAACCAATGAAATTTGCATCCTCCCTTTCAGAATTAGAAAAATTACTTGCTAATGAACAATTATTAATTTATGAGCATTTATCACCACAAGATATTCAAAATCAGTATTTTTCTAATCGAAATGATAATCTACAAGCATTCGAAACCGTTCACTATGTACATGCAGTGAAGAATTAATATTATTCCTAATTGTTCCAATCCTTACCTGTTAAGATTTATTAAATACAGGTAAGGATTTTTGCATCTAGAGAAATAAATTACTTTATAAAGTTTTCTGAAATTATTAATCTTTTTAATTGAGAATAATTATCATTTGTTGTATAGTAGATAATACAATACTAATAATGGAGCAAGGAGAATATATAATGCAAATATACTGGACGAAAATAAATAAGATTATTGAGGAAACACCTGAGGTAAAAACTTACTTGCTCGACTGTCCAAAAGACTTTACATGGGAGGAAGGGTCCTATACTCATTTTGCACTAAAAGGTTTTAATGCCGGAGACAAACCAAACCGCAGCCTTGTTCGCCATATGTCAATCTCTTCTTTACCGGATGAAGATGCAATTGGTATTACAACGCGTATTAAAGAGCAGTGCTCTGAGTTCAAATCGATTTTAAGAAATCTTGAAGTTGGCAATGAAGTGGCAATATTTAAAACGCATTCAAATATACCGCTTAAAAGAGAAAGCAAAAATGTCTACTTGTTATCATCAGGTGTAGGTCTGGCTACTTTCAGATCACTTGTACTTGAATATCTCAAGCGTGCTGACAACATCAATCAAATTCATTCCTTGAACATCGATTCATCAAAAGCTTTCTTATTCACTGATATTTTTAAATCTGCACCTGAAAAGAACTTCAGCGCTCAGTTCGTCGATAATCGTAAGGACTATTATGAAGAAGTGAAAAATCTTGCTGCAGACAAGGATGGACACTTCTATATTGTTGGAAGTGATGACTTCATTGTACAGAATATTGAAGTACTACGTGAGCAGGGAATAACGCCTGAACAGATTATGCTTGATAAGCGTGAAAATGAACTGTCTAAGTTTTTAATCAATTAAATTTAGAGTTCGCTATCTTTACCATTATTTAAGATTGCGAAAAACATGAACGAAAAAGAGGCTGGGATATCAGCATTTCAACTGAAATAAACATGAACTATTATGCGATTAATTTACAAAAATATTCGTGTTTTTTAGAAAAAGGTTTGAAAACGAAGTGAAATGGAGCGGACGCCTCTCCAAACCAACTTATTATTTGCTTTCAAATAAATAAAACCTCATTTAATCTGGGGAACTAGACTTTTTCAGTGGCCTAAACGTAGTGACGAGGGAGGCTAAGCTTCCTCCCCGGCGCATCGTGCGTCTGTAGCGCAATGAAACGACTTAGTTCCCAGTCCTATTCTATTTAAACCATCCTTTTTCCTTAAATCTGGTGATGGCTTCTATTCGGTTTTTTACTTCAAGTTTGTCTAATATCATACTGATATAGTTTCGCACGGTTCCTGTTTTAATAGATAGTTCTTGAGCGATTTCTTTTGTATTTTTGCCATTCGCAACTAGCATAAGAACCTCTTTTTCCCGTTCGGTAAGGGGATTTTCTTCTTTGTAAACATCATCGACTAATTCTGGAGCGTAAATTCTTCTTCCCTCCATCACACTGCGGATGCTATTTGCTAAATCGTCGCTTGGACTGTCCTTGAGCAAATAAGCTGATACACCAGCTTTTAATGCACGCTGAAAATAACCAGTTCTAGCAAAGGTAGTTAATATAATGACTTTGCATGGGTGGCTCATAAGTTCTTCAGCTGCTTCTAATCCAGTTTTAGCAGGCATCTCTATATCCATTATACAAATATCAGGATTTTTTTCTTTGACTAGCTGAATGGCTTCTTCCCCATTGTTTGCTTTGCCAACAACCGTGATATCCTCTTCTAAATCAAGCAATGATCCCAGTGCACCTAAAAGAAGGCGTTGATCTTCGGCAATAACAATCCGGATCATAATAACTCCTCCCTTTCTATTATTTTTCCATCCCGCGGAACGGCTATTGTTACTATCGTTCCCGCTTTCGAGGTAATCTCTATCGTACCGTTGATAAAATCCAATCTTTCTCTCATGCCTGCTAGTCCGTTACCATTGTGAGCATCTTCTTCCTTAAAAGGAGTGGTTCCATTATCCTTGATTTCCATAATTGTTTCTTTATTATTTTGGTGGATGCTTATAGAGCAAGCTGTTGCATGGCTATGTCGAACAACATTTGTAACAGCTTCTTTTAAGCACATGCTTATAATATTTTCGGCAATGGATGATATTCTTAGATTGGAAGCTATATCGCACGTCAGGTTAATCTCAGCTGCTTCTACTATTTTTTTTACAAGAAGGAGCTCGTCTTTTAATTTTATGCCACGCATTTCAGAGACCATTTTTCGGACTTCGTTTAGCGCTGATCTTGAAGTATGCTGAATATCTTTCAGTTCTAAGCGAGCTTGTTCCGGATCCTTATACACTAGTTTTCTGGCTAAATCACTTTTTAAACCAATCAGGGAAAGCTTTTGGCCAAGTGTATCATGAAGATCTCTGGCAATTCGCTGCCTTTCCTCCAGTTTAACTAAATGAGAAATACGCTTATTCGCATCTTCCAATTGTTCCTGCAGCTGATCTTTCTCTTTACGGTTCTGAATATTCAAGGGCAATAAAATTACGCCAAACCAGATAATCAGCACAAAGGGAAGCTGTTTTATCAGCAAAGGATCACCTAGTATAATTTTGAAGTAAATGGCAAATGTAGTAACTGCCAAGTGGATAAAGTAAAGGATGAAAAAGGGAATCCGTTTTTTTATATTGCCGATAAAATAGGAAAGAAAAAAGGAAAAATATACATAGCTGTATGTATAAATGGCAAAGGTGGATATCCCAATTAATAAGGAAGGCCATAAATAGATTGTCCAGCCTTTTGAAAGATAAGCGATTCTATAAAAAAGAAAAAATAAGATGGTCAGGATGATGCCAGAAATCACATCAACTGCTGAAGAAGCATGGAATATAAAGTAAAATGGCAAAATGGTAAGCAATGTCCAAATATAAGGAGATATGCCGGTGCTTTTTTTTAACACTTCTAATCTTTTTATCATCAGATTCTGACCTCGTTTTATTAACTGTTATTTATCCATTTTAACATAAACAAAGCAGCAATTAATGGTATTAATCCCTTCTAATTGCTGCTCAGATAGTTCATAAAGCAAACGAAATATTTCTGTTTTATTCTTCAGACCCGACTGATGAACTTTCTTTTAGGGCATTTCAGATCTTGCAGATATGGAAAGGGGTTTCTTCTGCTTTTTCCATTCATAAAAGCTGATAAACTTTTTGTCTTTTTCGTCCCACAGACGGAATTTTAAAGAGCGAAGACTGCTTGCTAGTGTTATGGTTGGAACATTCTGTAGAGGCTCTGTCTGTTTATGGACCTGTTCTAAGTTGTAATTAGGAACTCTTGGACTTAAATGATGCACATGGTGGTAGCCAATATTGCCAGTCAGCCATTGCATCCATTTTGGAAGATGGTAGAAAGAGCTTCCTTCTACGGCTGCCTTTACATAGTCCCAATTTTTATCTTCCTCAAAGTAAGTGTCTTCAAAAGTATGCTGCACATAAAACAGCCAAACTCCAACTGAACCGGATATTAGAAAGATTGGTAGCTGTACAAGCAAGAAAGAAGACCAGCCAAGCGTACTTCCAAGAAGCACAGCTAACAACACAATCGAAATATTCGTTATATACGTATTTAGTCTTTCCTTCGTTCTAGCCCCTTTACGGTTGAATCGATTTGCTAAAAGAAATTCATAAATAGGTCCTAATATAAACATAATGAACGGATTGCGGTACAAGCGATATTTGATTTTTAGCAACAAAGAGGCATTTTCATACTCTTCTATTGTCATCATCCATAAATCGCCGACTCCTCGTTTATCCAGGTTACTGCTTGTTGCATGATGAATAGAGTGGCTATGCTGCCATTTACTATAAGGGAATAATGTTAAGATTCCCGTAATAGTCCCTAAAATCTTATTTGCTTTACGGTTCTTAAAGAAAGAAAAGTGACAGCAATCATGAAAAATAATAAAAATCCTAACTAAAAATCCTGCTGCTGCTATCGCGATTACAAAGGTTAAAATATAAGAAATACTTAAGCTTTTGTATGCTGCAAACCATAGTATGACAAAGGGCAGAATAGTATTTACGAGCTGCCAGACACTTATCTTTACAGTGGATTTCTCAAAAGGTGCAACAGCAGTTCTCAATTGTTTTAAATTTTTTATATTCATTTTTAGCTTCCCTTCTCTTAATGGATATCTATAGTATAAATATAAGCCAAACATATTGGCAGACATACATGTCATGTTCACTATATGACATTTGTCATATAGTTTTTTTGATGGTTTCGAAAACCCCTGGCTATGCCGGGGGTTCCGGAGAGCTTATAGCGAGGTAACAAAAAAACCTCCTTTCATGGTAGGATAAAGTTGGTTTCCCGACCACTTTATCTCACGCAAGAAGGAGGTATGCCCTTATGAAGGACATGAACAGTTTAGCACATACAACATGGAATTGTAAGTATCACATAGTCTTTGCCCCAAAATACAGAAGGCAAATTATTTATGGCAAATACAAAAAGAGTATAGGACAAATCATAAGAGAGCTATGTGAAAGAAAAGGTGTCATTATACATGAAGCAAATGCCTGTCCGGATCATATCCATATGTTGGTTAGTATTCCACCAAAATTAAGTGTATCGCAGTTCATGGGTTACCTAAAAGGAAAAANCTTTTTTAATGCTTAATTTTTTCCAGCTACCGCGCTCTCGCTTGGTGGCCTTTTTGTCTAGTTGGAGGACGCGTCCCCCAACTAGACAAAAAGGATATTTATTCTCCCACAAACATTTTACTCATACTAGTCTTTGCCCCAAAATACAGAAGGCAAATTATTTATGGCAAATACAAAAAGAGTATAGGACAAATCATAAGAGAGCTATGTGAAAGAAAAGGTGTCATTATACATGAAGCAAATGCCTGTCCGGATCATATCCATATGTTGGTTAGTATTCCACCAAAATTAAGTGTATCGCAGTTCATGGGTTACCTAAAAGGAAAAAGTAGCCTGATGATATTTGATCGACATGCGAATTTGAAATATCGCTATGGGAATCGGAAATTTTGGTGTCGTGGTTTCTACGTTGATACCGTGGGGAGAAATAAGAAACAAATACAAGAATATATAAGAAATCAGCTGAAAGAAGATTATATGGCTGATCAGCTAACGTTGTTCGAAGAATTCGATCCGTTCACGGGTGAGAAAAATCGGAAGTAAATAAAGAAATTCTTTAGAATTGGTGAGTGAATGTGGTGCAGAAGGGAAACCTTTTCAGTGGGCCTTTAAGGCCGAGGCCGGTAAGAGAGGCTTTTAGCCGCAGAGCAAACCACCAGTTCACACTGGTGGTTTTGATTATTAGTTGAAATGCTTATGTCACAGCTTCGTCTTTTTACTTGGAATAAGCTTTTTATCCCAATCTTAAACTTCAGTAAGACTAGCCCCTCTCGACTTAGAAGAACTCGAGATAGTGTTAGTCTTACGTCCGTAAAGTAAGGATGGTTCAACTAACCAACAGCAGGGAAATGTAGACAACTCACTGATGGAAGTTTGAGTTTATCCTTACCTATTGAAATGTTTGTATAAGAATAAAGATATTTAATGAAACAATTAAAATAGCCATTATCCACGATATTACCGTAATCCATTTTGTGTTTACTAGACTTCCCATAATGCGTTTTGTACTAGTAAACATTATTAACGGAATAAGAGCAAAGCCGATTCCGAAAGATAAGATTACTTGGCTTGCAACAAGTGCAGTAGTTGGATTAATGCCAAGTGCAATGATGGCAATAGGTGGGACCATCGTAATGACCCTTCTTACATAAAGCGGAATACGAAAATGGATGAATCCCTGCATAATGACATCTCCGGACATTGTACCAACAGATGAGCTAGATAGTCCTGCGATTAATAATCCTAAACCAAATAAAGTGGCTGAAATAGGACTAACTAATTCTCCAAAATAATGAAAGGCTATATCTAAATCTTCCACAAATAATCCATTTTTATGGAACAATGCACTGGAGACGATGAGCATTGCCCCATTAATAAACCCTGCAATCAACATGGCAATAAGAATATCGATGAATTCAAAACGAAAAATTTGTTTTTTCTCTCTATCTGTTTCACCAACAATCCTTTTCTGTGTTAATGCAGAATGTAAATAAATAGCATGTGGCATCACGGTTGCACCTAGTATCCCTGCTGCTAAAATAACGCTATCTATCCCATCGAATTGAGGGGTAAATAACCCGTGGAATAAAGATGAAACATCTGGCTTTGCGAAGAACATTTGAACGATAAAAGAAAGGACCACAATGAATAGCATGGCGGTAATGCCTGCTTCTAAGGAACGATACCCCCGTCGTTGTAATTCAAGAATAGCAAAAGAGCCGACTGCAGCAATAAGACTTGCTTCTAATAAAGGGATACCAAAAAGAAGATATATACCGAGTGCTGCACCGATAAACTCTGCTAAATCAGTTGCCATAATGACAAGTTCGCCCTGTATCCATAATCCGATAGAAACTGGTTTTGGAAACTCTTCTCTTGCGACTTCAGCTAAGTTTTTTCCTGTAGCAATCCCCAATTTTGCTGACAATGATTGAATAATTAATGCCATGATGTTGGAGAAAAGAATAACCCATAATAATAGATACCCATATTTCGAGCCTGCAGCAATATTTGTTGCAAAATTTCCAGGATCAATATAGGCAATCGCAGCAATAAAAGCTGGACCTAAAAACGGGAGTATTCTTTTTAAGCCTTTAACATCTTCGCCTAATATACTTTTGGCAGATTTAGAATGAATATTTTCTATTGATTGATATTTTCGCATTTTTTCACCTGATTTTACTTTGGTTTAAAAAGTTTCATCAACGCAACTTTTATATAAAAGATATTCTTAAATTAGAAAATTGTCAATCTATTTATATAATTTATTATAGGTAATTTTTTGGAAATAATGAGAGGGGATTATTGGAAGCCTTTGTAAAGCGCTTTTTCTTTCATAGCGGTTAGATAGGAAGGATAAAAAAATCCTAGCTGAATAGTCAGCTAGGATACCTAAAAAGCATATTATTGTACTTCTTGAGCACCGGTTACTTCTCCATCAATTACAGCAGATGCTTTGAATTCATCACTCTTGTAATAAACATTACCATCTACTTTTGCAGTAGCATCAACAGTGAAACCATTAGCTTCTACATAAACATCTCCTGCAAATGTACCACCTTGAATTTTGAAGTTTTCACTTTGCACTGTCATTTTAGGAGCAGTTAATGTGAAAGAATCAATGATGTTATGATCGTCATCTTGTGTATAAAGGGCAAGTTTACGGTAAATGTCTTTAGCAGCATCCCCTTTATCGTGGAATTCTCCTGCTACAACAATGTCACTGTCTACTGTTAAATCTTGAAGTGTTGCAACAATCCAAGTTCCATTTTCACTTAATGCACTTGTTAATGCATCGGCTTCATTTACGATAGATGCAGTTGTAACTACATCAGCTGACTCTTCAGCCTTTTCTTCTTTTGGTTCTGACTCTGTATTCCCACAAGCTGTTAAAAGTGCTCCTGCTAAAATAGAAGCAAGTAAAACTTTTGGTGTAATTTTCATGATTGGTTCCCCCTATATTGTCTTGGTTTATGTGAATGGATTCACAATACAACATTATATTAACACATACACTGTAGTTATAGAGAGGGGAGGTGTGTCCAATTTGTGAAAGAAATAAGGTGAAAATGTGACTTTATTTTAATAGTCTGAAAATTACATCACCACTTAAACGGCAACAAAACGCAGCCACAAACTTAGGAGAATATGAGTAATATTTGTGTGTGTTCAACTGTCTGTATAGATATGCATGGTTCGTTTCTTAAAATCTGTTTGGAAAGAACAAAAAAATCAAGCGAGCTACGATATAATGGAAAATATCCAGTGTAGCCCGCTTGATCTTTATTTATTTATTTATTTATTTATTTCATCCATTCAGGCTTTCCGAAGCCTTCAAATTCTTCATCAATAACTTTTTCGAATTCAGGTGATTCAACAGCTGCTTTAATATCTTTAGCAAATGTAGCATCTAAATCTTTTGTATTAACAACTACACGGTTACGATATTGATCCAGCATATTTTCTAGTTGTAGTGCATTCAATAAATCCATTTTAGCTGCTAGTGCGAAGTTACCAGGAACAGCTGATAAGTCTACACTGTCAACAGCGCGAGGTAGCTGTGCTGCTTCAATCGTTTCGAATTTCAGATTTTTAACATTATTTGTCACATCTTTATCAGACACAGTTAATGGGTCTGCATCTTCATCAATTTCAATTAGACCAGCATCTTTTAAAATTAAGAAAGCACGAGCTGCGTTGGTAGGATCATTTGGAATAGCAATTGTTGCACCATCTGTAATGTCTTCCAAACTGTCAAATTTATTCGAATAAATGCCCATTGGAGCAGTTGGCACAGAAATTAACTCAGATATCTCTATGTTATTTTGTTCGGCAAAAGATTCCATGTAAATTTTATGTTGAAACAGATTTGCATCAATGCTTCCTTCTGCTAACGCATTATTAGGCTGTACATAGTCTGTGAATTCTGTAACTTCTACTTTATACCCTTTATCTTCTAGAATTGGTTTTATTGCTTTTTCCACCATATCTGCATAAGGACCAGATGTTGCACCTATATTAATCTCTTTTTTATCACCACTGTCGGCATTGTCTTTCTCTTCTCCACATGCACTTAGTACACTAAATGATAATAGTAATAGAATTCCTAAAAGTAATTTTTTCATTGTCTTTTCCTCCTAAGGTATATATGTTTAACGCTTATCCAGTGCTTTTGACAGTTTATCTCCGAAAAATTGGATGATTTGGACTAAGCAGATGAGAACAACAACAGTTGTAATCATTACAGTATTATCATAACGATAATAGCCATACTGAATGGCAAGGTCACCAACTCCGCCGCCGCCGACAATTCCTGCCATGGCTGAATAAGCAATTAAATTTATAATCGTAATGGTAATACCTTGAATGATTCCTGGTCTTGCTTCAGGTATCAATACTTGCCAAATAATCATCCAGGGCGATGCCCCAATAGCTACAGAAGCTTCAATTACCCCTTTATCAATCTCTCGAAAAGCTTGTTCCACTATTCTTGCAAAAAAAGGAATGGCAGCAACGGATAAAGAAACCGAAGCAGCAGTAGGTCCAATGGTTGTGTTTGTAATCCATTTTGCTAAAGGTAATAGTGCAATTAATAGGATGATAAATGGAATGGAGCGGACCATATTTACAACAAACCCTACAATATTTTTAATAATGGGATTTTCTAGAAATAATCCTTTATCTGTAACAAATAGAAGAATTCCTATCGGTAAACCCACAATAATAGCCACAACAATAGAAATACCAACCATATATAATGTTTCAAAAAAAGCAGAATTTAAATCAGGAAGTAATTCTATAATATAATGCCAATCAATACTAAGAGGCATGGTGGATCACCTCCACGTTTTTAGTACGACCTTTAATATACGCAATCGCTTTTGTAATTTCATCATCAGCACCTGTTAATTCCATAATAAAAATTCCAAGTGGGTTGTTTTGAATGTATTCAATCTTTCCATGAAGAATATTTCCTTTAACTGAATATTGTTGGAAAGCATCCGATATAATTCCTTCTTCTGCAATAACTCCTTGGAAGGTAACCTTAATAATTTTTCCTGTTCGTTCTTCTAATAGATGGCTTGGTAATTCAAATTGAAGAATGCTATTTACAAAACTTTTTGTAAGTTCTTGTCTTGGGTTAGCGAACATATCGTATACAGGCCCTTCTTCAATTACCTTTCCAGCTTCCATAACAGCCATGCGATCACAAATATCTTTTACAACTTCCATTTCATGGGTGATTAAAACGATGGTTAAGCCAAGTTCCTTATTAATTTTTTTTAACAATGCTAGAATTGATTTCGTTGTACTTGGATCCAGAGCAGAAGTTGCCTCATCACAAAGGAGAACGGTTGGGTTATTGGCAAGTGCCCTTGCAATCCCTACCCTTTGTTTTTGCCCACCACTTAATTGGGCAGGAAAGACGTCTTTTTTATCGGTTAATCCTACCATATCGAGTAGCTCTAAAACCCGGGTATGGATTTTTTTTGATGGTAAATTTGCCGCTTTAAGAGCGAAAGCGATATTTTCATATACGGTTTTACTACTAACAAGATAGAAGTGTTGGAAGATCATTCCTATTTTTAATCGAGCAGCTCTTAATTGTCTTTGATTCAATTTTGTTAAAGATATATTATCGATAATGATTTCGCCACTAGTAGGCTTTTCCAATAGATTAAGACAACGAAGAAGCGAGCTTTTTCCAGCACCGCTATAGCCTACGATTCCAAAGATTTCTCCTTTTTGTATGGATAAGGAAACATGGTCTACACCTATAACTTGTTCTTTCTTTGTGTTATATACCTTCACCAAATCGTTAATTTGTATCATTAGAAACTTCAAATCCCCCTTTACATGAACATTTTTCGACTATACTAGAATGTTAAAACCTCCTATAACATAAAAAAACTTCTTTCATTTGAAAGAAGTATCGTATGCATATAGCCGATCTTATCTTTCAGAATAAGTAATTCTGCAGGAGTTAGCACCTTCCTTTAGGAAAGGAGGTTGCTGGATGTCATCGGGCCTGTTCCCTCAATCTCTCTTGATAAGTAAATATGAAATTTTCACTAAATGAATAATAAAACTAAAATACTGAATTGTCAATATAAATTTACAATTTGCAACACACTAAAAGCTTGATTGGATCCCACTTTTTGAACTATGTTCTTTAAGTAGATATATGATAGAATGGTTTTTAGCAAAATGGAACAAAGGGTGACAGAATGAATAGTCAAGAAATGAATTTAGAATTTGTGCGTCTGTTAAATGAATGGGATCCCTTTTCAATAGGGGAAGGGAATTATGATACCGAAATTGCTGATATTCTACAAGCAATCCACGATTTAGATAAGGAAGAAGAGTTAGCAAATGCTATCCAAGCAATTTATGAATTTTCTTTTGAAGAAACGATTCCTTTGGAGAAGTGCTTCACAATCTCGAAAAAACTTATGACCATAAAACGTAGCGGCATCTGTTCACTATAAGGACAGGAAGATGTGTTTAAACAATCTTTATCTGGTCTGAATTCATTCTGTTGGCAAAGTTTAAACTTCGCCTTCGGGTGGATTCCTATCATTAATCCAATGGAAAATGTTCTTTACGCTACCTCTTTTAGAAGCAATGGAGATTAACTAAAAACGAAAGCCCAAAATTAAAAATGTACGAAAAGTTTAGGGATAATTTGATATAATGAGAATATTTCAAGGCGAGCAGGAGGATGAACATGAAATTAACAGAAAAAGAAATTGAGATTGCTGAAATTCTGGAAAAAGATGCAAGGGTATCGGACGAAGATATAGCAAAAATGATAGGTGTAGAGTTAGAAAAAACAAAAGAAATGATTACTAAATTAGAGACAGAAAGTATAGTTGTGCGCTATACGTCCATTGTTGATTGGTCAAAAGTGGAAGGTCATGAAGGGGTTACCGCCATGATTGACGTCAAGGTTACTCCTAAAAGAGGTGTTGGCTTTGATGATGTTGCACAAAGAATTTATCGATTCAAGGAAGTTAAGTCTCTCTATTTAATGTCTGGGGCATATGATTTATCGGTAATTATTGAAGGGAAATCCATGAATGAAGTGGCAAGATTTGTTTCCGAAAAGCTATCAACTCTTGATTCTGTAATTTCGACCACTACTCACTTTATTTTGAAACAATATAAGCATGATGGAACAATATTTGAACCTTCAGATGATGATAAAAGAATTGTGGTGTCACCATAATGAAGCAAACAAAAAGCTATATTGCACAGAAAGTAGAGGAAATGAAGCCATCTGGAATACGCAGATTTTTTGATCTAGCATCCAGTATGGAAGGAGTTGTTTCTCTCGGTGTAGGAGAACCAGACTTTGTTACTTCTTGGTCAACAAGAGAGGCAGCAATTTTATCACTGGAACAAGGATATACCTCTTATACTGCCAATCCAGGGCTATTAGAGCTTCGCGAGGAAATTAGTCATTATATGAAAAAAAGATTTTTGGTTTCCTATGAACCGACTTCTGAAATAATCGTTACTGTTGGTGCTAGTCAGGCAATAGACATCGCTTTACGGGCTATACTTAACCAGGGAGAAGAAGTTATTGTTGTAGAACCGTGCTTTGTTTCTTATGCACCATTAGTAACCCTAGCTGGGGGAGTGCCAATTCCTGTTCAAAGCTTAAAAGAGAATGATTTCAAAATCAAGCCACATCAGTTAGAAGAGGTAATAACCGACCGTACAAAAGCAATAATGATTTGTTCGCCGAATAATCCTACAGGAACAACCCTTTCAAAAGCTGAGTTAGTAAACATCGTGGAAGTTGCAGAAAAACATGATTTGCTTATTCTTTCTGATGAAATATATGCAGAGCTTTGCTATGATGAAGAATATACAAGTACAGCAGCAATAAATAGCGCGTGGGAGCGTACCATTCTTCTATCTGGTTTTTCGAAGGGGTTTGCAATGACTGGTTGGAGATTAGGGTTTGTGTGTGGACCAGAGGAATTAATCCAAGCGATGCTGAAAATCCATCAGTACAGTTTAATGTGCGCGCCGACAATGGCACAATATGCTGGACTTGAAGCATTAAGAAGTGGTCAAAATGATGTCGAAGAAATGAAGAAAAGTTATCGACGCAGAAGGAATTTTATTGTGCAATCTTTAAATGACATGGGGCTAAATTGCCATTTGCCTGGAGGAGCTTTTTATGCGTTTCCTGATATAACCGCAACAAAGATGACATCTGAAACATTTGCTGAAAAGCTATTGATAGAAGAGAAGGTAGCGGTTGTACCAGGTAGTGTTTTCGGAGAAAGTGGAGAAGGGCATGTTCGGTGTTCATATGCTTCCTCGTTACAACAATTGCAGGAAGCAATGAAAAGAATGAATCGTTTTGTAGAGAAACATACGCATTAAGCTAAAAAGAGGTGTTTTAAAAGAAAATCTTCACCATACATTATGTTGTGGATTTTCTTTTATGACACCTTTTTTTATATGAAACGTGTAGTTCAGTCATCATTGATAGTATGACCTAATGGGGTTTACTCGTACATTCAAGACAATAGATTACACAAATTATATAAGGGAATTATATTAGTGAAAATAAATCCTTTTGTATAAATGTCAGATATGTGATATAATCTTATAATGCGTATAAAAGGAAATATTAATATAAACAATTAGGAGTGTTCTCATGTCAGATAAAATCGAAGTTGGAAGTGTTATTAAAGGAAAGGTTACAGGTATTCAGCCTTACGGAGCGTTTGTTTCTTTGGATGAAAATACACAAGGTTTAGTTCATATCTCTGAAGTAACACATGGTTACGTAAAAGATATCAATGAGTTTTTAAAAGTTGGAGATGAAGTGAACGTTAAAGTTCTTTCCATTGATGAAAATGCTGGTAAAATTGGTCTTTCTATCCGCGCTACAGAAGAAGCACCTGCACAACCAGAAGCTGCTAAAGCAAAAAAACCTCGTCCTAAACGTCAAACAGCTGCTTCTGTAGCTGAAACAGAAAACGTACAAGGCTTCAATACATTAAAAGATAAATTACAAGAATGGATTGAACAATCTAATCGTAATGATTTAATTAAAAAATAATTAGTTTTATAAAAAAAGACTGTTGAAAAGGCTAATGCTTCATTTGATTTCATTTGAGGGCTGCTGCTTTGGGGCAGTCTTTTTTTTGTCGTTTTTGCTATTATTAAGCAGGTTATTGACACATAATAAAAGCATAAAATGAATTTTTAGAAAATAGCGCTAATAAAATCTATCCTTCTTTAATAAAATCAGCTAAAGTTAATGTAAAGGTCTTTACATATATAAATGGGGAAGGATGATTGGATGGTTCAAGAATTTAAATCTACTTCATTAATAGAACAGTCAGAGAAATATGGAGCGAAAAATTATAATCCATTGCCAATAGTGATTTCCGAAGCAGAAGGTGTTTGGATAACTGATCCAGAAGGAAATAAATATATGGATATGTTAAGTGCTTATTCTGCTTTAAATCAAGGTCATCGTCATCCGAAAATAATTGAAGCCTTGAAGAGACAGGCAGATCGTGTTACTTTAACATCACGGGCTTTTCACCATGATCAATTAGGTCCTTGGTATGAAAAAATAAGTACACTAACGAACAAAGAAATGGTTCTACCGATGAATACTGGAGCAGAAGCGGTAGAAACGGCTATTAAAGCTGCAAGAAGATGGGCTTATGATTGTAAAGGTGTAGAAAAAGATAAAGCAGAATTAATTGTGTGTGAGGGGAATTTTCACGGAAGAACAATGGGAGCTGTATCCCTTTCCTCTGATGAGGAGTATAAGCGGGGATTTGGACCGATGCTACCAGGTATAAAGATAATCCCCTATGGTGATATAAATCGATTGAAAGAAGCTATTACAGAGCATACGGCGGCATTCATTGTTGAACCAATTCAAGGAGAAGCTGGAATCATCATTCCTCCCGAAGGTTTCATGGAAGCGGCATATCAATTATGTAAGGAAAACAATGTCCTCTTTATTGCCGATGAAATTCAAACAGGTCTATCGAGAACAGGTAAATTATTTGCAAGTGAATGGTATGGGATTGAACCAGATATGTATATATTAGGTAAAGCACTGGGAGCTGGTGTATTTCCTATCTCATGTGTGGTTGCAGATAAGAACATATTAGGAGTATTTAATCCAGGTTCCCACGGATCAACATTTGGAGGCAATCCAATGGCATGCGCTGTATCCATTGCTGCATTAGATGTAATCGTAGAAGAGAATTTAACAGACCGTTCTGCAAACTTAGGAAATTATTTCCTGGAAAAATTAGCTGAAATTAACAATCCGATTATTAAAGATATTAGAGGAAGAGGATTATTTATAGGGGTAGAATTAACGGTTGAAGCTAGACCCTATTGTGAAAAGCTAAAAGAAGTAGGTTTATTATGTAAAGAAACACATGAAACGGTCATCCGTTTTGCACCTCCATTAACGATTACCATTGAAGAGTTAGATTGGGCTTTAGAGCGAATTAAGCAAGTATTAAATGTAAACAATCAATAAAATAAAAATATATAGTTAAAAGCTGGCTGGAAGGTCAGCTTTATTAAGTTAGATGGATAAAGTGATAGATACCTAATAAAGAAACTTCTCCTTACTTGGGGCTTACTATAGGATAAGTGATCAAGAGGATACATATACTATTTGTCGGCTGCATAAGCTTAATCTTTTGATTTTCATAGAAGTTTGTTTAATAATAAGTCATACACTAGGTTTTACATTATTAATTCTTAAAAAATGGAATGGAGGCATTTATTTGGAAAACTTTATTTTTTATAATCCGACAAAACTTATTTTTGGTAAAGGTCAATTAGAACAATTAAAAGATCAATTAGCCTCATATGGGAAGAAGATTCTCTTCGTTTACGGTGGGGGAAGTATTAAGAAAAATGGTCTATACGATAAAGTAATGACTATTTTAAATGAAAATGGCAAAGAAGTATTTGAATTATCTGGTGTAGAGCCAAATCCCCGATTAACTACTGTACAGCGTGGAGTTGATATTTGTAAAACAGAAGGAATCGATTTTATATTAGCCGTCGGTGGAGGAAGTGTTATTGACTGTACAAAGGCCATTGCTGCAGGTGCAAAATTTGATGGCAACCCATGGGAGTTTATTACAAAAAAAGCAGCTCCAAAAGCAGCTTTACCGTTTGGAACAGTTCTAACACTAGCTGCAACTGGGTCAGAAATGAATGCAGGCTCTGTTATTACAAATTGGGAAACGCAAGAAAAAGTTGGCTGGGGAAGTCCATTTACATTCCCTGTGTTTTCTATTCTAGATCCGGAAAATACTTATACAGTTCCTAAAGATCAAACGATTTATGGAATCGTGGATATGATGTCACATGTTTTTGAACATTATTTCCACCTAGAAGAGCATACAGAACTTCAAGATTATATGTGCGAATCTGTATTGAAAACGGTCATAGAGTTTGGTCCGAAGCTTGTTAATGACTTAGACAATTATGAATATCGAGCTGCAATTTTATATTGTGGAACGATGGCTCTTAATGGAATGCTTAATATGGGGTACCGTGGAGACTGGGCTTCACATAACATTGAGCATGCTGTTTCTGCCGTATATGATATACCTCATGGTGGTGGCCTTGCAATCCTATTTCCTAATTGGATGAAACATAACTTATCTGTAAAACCGGAACGCTTTAAACAATTAGCTGTTAGAGTGTTTGGGGTGGATCCTGAAGGGAAAACAGCGGAAGAAGCTGGACTTGAGGGAATTGAGAAGCTTCGTGCTTTTTGGAATGACTTAGGGGCACCTTCTCGTTTGGCTGATTACGATATTGATGATAGTAAGCTTGATTTAATGGTCCAAAAAGCAATGGTAAATGGTGGATTTGGTAATTTTAAAGTGTTGAACGACAAAGATGTTTTAGCGATTTATAAAGCATCTTTATAAAAGAATAAATGAAAAAACATACAAACAATTTATGCTAATTGTTTGTATGTTTTTTCGCTGGAATAATCGTATTCCCTTTCTTATGGGGATAATAGAGAATTAAAAATGAAAAATTGGTGAAAAATGAAAAAAAAAGAAGTTGTATCCGTTTTCATAATGAGTTCTATCTTGATTCCTTTTTCTACTTCCGATAAAGTGGAAGAGGAGTATAAATAAATATTATAATTGGAGGATCATTTATGACACACGTTCGTTTTGATTACTCAAAGGCATTAAGTTTCTTTGGAGAGCACGAAATTACATATTTAGAAGATGCAGTGAAAGTTGCCCATCATTCCTTACATGAAAAAACTGGACAAGGAAGCGATTTTCTTGGATGGATAGATCTTCCTGTTGATTATGATAAAGAAGAATTTGCTCGCATTCAAAAAGCGGCAGAAAAAATTAAAAGTGACTCAGAAGTTTTGCTTGTAATTGGTATCGGCGGTTCTTACCTTGGAGCTCGCGCTGCGATTGAAATGCTAAATCACAGTTTCTATAATTCTTTATCAAAAGAAAAAAGAAACACACCACAAATTATCTTTATTGGAAAAGATATTAGCTCTACATATATGAGTGATGTCATTGATTTCCTTGGGGATAAAGATTTCTCTATTAATGTTATTTCTAAATCTGGAACAACTACAGAACCAGCTATTGCATTCCGTATTTTCCGTAAATTATTAGAACAAAAATATGGAGTAGAAGAAGCAAGAACAAGAATTTATGCTACTACTGATAAAGCAAGAGGTGCATTAAAAACGCTTGCTACAGAAGAAGGATATGAATCATTTATTATTCCTGATGATGTTGGTGGACGTTATTCTGTTTTAACACCAGTTGGTTTATTACCAATCGCTGTTAGTGGCGCTGATATTACAGCAATGATGGAAGGTGCAGCAGCAGCTAGAACTGATTTCGGTACATCAGAATTGAAAAACAACATTGCCTATCAATACGCAGCAGTTCGTAATGTTCTTTATAACAAAGGAAAAACAATTGAAATGTTGATTAACTACGAACCAGGATTACAATATTTCTCCGAATGGTGGAAGCAATTGTTTGGCGAAAGTGAAGGAAAAGACCAAAAAGGTATTTATCCTTCTTCTGCAAACTTCTCAACTGACCTACATTCATTAGGACAATATGTTCAAGAAGGTCGTCGTGATATTTTTGAAACAATTGTAAAAGTGGACAAGCCTCGTCATGAGCTTGTTATTGAAGCAGAAGAAAATGATTTAGATGGATTAAATTATCTTGCTGGTCAAACTATTGACTTTGTTAACAATAAAGCGTTTGAAGGAACACTTCTAGCACATACAGATGGAGGAGTACCAAACCTAATTGTTAGCATTCCGGAAATGAATGAGTATACGTTTGGATATCTAGTATACTTCTTTGAAAAAGCTTGTGCGATTAGTGGTTATTTATTAGGTGTGAACCCATTTGATCAACCAGGAGTTGAAGCATACAAAGTTAATATGTTTGCTTTACTTGGTAAACCAGGATTTGAAGAGAAAAAGGCTGAACTAGAAAGTCGTTTATAAGTCATATTAAAAGAGCTATCGATAACTCAGAAATTCTAAGTTATCGATAGCTTTTTTTATTCCATTACCTTCTATTTGTGGTCCCATATGTTTAAAGAATTCTTATAAGGTTAAATAAATAGAAATGGTTAATAGAAGGAGGAATTAGAAATGCTAGTTGAAAAAGAACAGGTAGTTATTAAATCATTACAGGAATGTATGATTGTATGTAATCATTGCTTAAATGAATGTTTAGCTGAAGATAATGTGTCGGCAATGGTTGATTGTATTCATTTAAATAGAGAATGTATCCAGTTCTGCAGTTATCTTGAACAAGCTATTATTAGAAAGTCACCGTATGCCAAAGAGTTCGCAGAAATTTGTCTATCTGTTTGTGAGGATTGTGCTACTGAATGCAAAAAACATGATCATCGTCATTGCCAATATTGTGCGCAAATTTGTATGGAGTGTGTAGATGCTTGTAAATCATTTCTAGAATCTTAAAATATTGTATGGAAGGAATGCTACGAGCTAATGAAAGCAAAGCCCTAGTTTCTTCATGCAGTGAGTTATAGAATACATTCAATTTTTTCATATTCTGATGCATACTGCTTTTTGTTGGCAAAGCAGTATGCATTGGAAAACTGACATCTCTGGCACTAAGTAATAATAATTAATTCATCCTTTTCTTCCAATACAAAGGAAGAGTTGGGATTTAGATAACTAGTTCCCCCTCTTTTCACTCCTAACAATAACTTCCCATTTGCTAATAAATAATGATTTAATGTCAAATAATCCACTAATTCTTCATTAATATTTTTTAGAGGAATAAATTGAAGTTTTTTATCTTTTAGTTGATTTAAAAGCTCTAGAAATGCAATCATCGTGTCTTGTGAATTTAAGCTATTATGCATAACGAAACTTGTTAGACTATTTGTTTCAATAATTTCATCTGCTCCAGCTCTTTTAGCATTCTGTACTTGTTCTGTAGTAAGTATTTCAACAATACATGGTAAATTTGCATTCAGCCCTTTTATCGCGAGTAAGGTTAAAATCGAATGCATATCTGCTTGCAGTTCTTCTTTGTTTTGGTCTGCAGTTATTATAACCTTATGAGCAGTCAGTATATTAGCCTTTAGTAAAACATAATCTAAATTAGAATTTCCTTTTACAAAATGTATTTTTTCAGGTACTGGATTAGTAGCTAAGGACTCGTCGATTAATGTAACAGGAATATTTTCTCGATCTTTAATAATGGAATGAATCATTAGCTTTGACCGCTCATTCCAACCAATGATAATCAAATGATTTTGTCCTCTATAGGTTGATTTTCCTTCTAAATAGGCATTTTGTTTAGCTACAGCTGCAGTAGCCAATGTCACTAAATAGGTAGAAAGGAACCCTACGCCTGTTAATATTAATGCAATGCCCGTTAATCTTCCAAGAATCGTTATAGGAGCATAGTCACCATAGCCAACTGTGGAGGTTGTTATAATTGCCCACCAAATTCCTTCAAATAAAGTGGGAAATGTTTCTGGCTCAATCCAGGTGATAAAGAACCCAAATAGGATAATAATAGTTAAAGAAATCGTTAATACACGTATACTCAACGGCAATCTTAAAAATCTTGAGAGCATGGAATTAGGCAAAGTAGACACCTCTTAAAGTTGTTATCCTTTGCATTATTGACCAATAAAAAAGCTTTCATAATCATATGAAAGCTTTTTTATCCAGTATTCTTAAAGTGCTATATGATAAAAATTAGCAATTGTTTGTTGTTCTTCTCTCAGAATTTCATAATTATTCAAGTTAGACAGCATTCCTTTGATAATAGGAATCCTTGGCTTATCGGCATCAATTTCTGTCATTAACACTTCCATTGTTACTTCGATCTCTTGTTTAGTTGAAAGGTGCTCGACTTTACTTAGAATCGAGTTAACAGCATTGATAATTTGCTGGTGGCTATCTTCTAGAAAGTTTATCTTAGGTTTCTTTATAATATATTTTATAAAATCATTAGATATTAGTGGTGGCTCGTTATTTGCATCCATATCCGATATAATAGAATCTAATCTTTTCAAAAGATAATTGGAAATATCTTTTGTTGAAACATTGCTTGATTCTAGAATTACAATTTTTAAAAAAGAATGGACAAGGCCTTCCTGAATTATTAGAAGGTCTAGAAGGTATTTTTTCTTCTCTTCACCATAAATAGCATGGAGACCTTTGAGATGATAATTTTGCATTTCTGATTGCATGCGTAATAATAAATCTTTAATAGAGCTATTTAATGGGATTGCCTGTTCTTTTGACTGCATGATGATAAATTCTTTATGCTTTAAGGCGTGGCTAAACATAAAAGTAAGCTGATCCATGTATTTTTCTCTAGCAGGGATTGATTTTAGGCTGATTTCTTCAAAAATATTAATTAGTTCATCATAATAATATTGCAAAATTTTATAAAGAAGAGATTCCTTTGATTTAAAATATAAATAAAAGGCGCCTTTTGATATCCCACAATCACTTGCAATTTCTTGTACAGATGTTGAAGAAAATCCCTTTTGTGCAAAAAATTTTATTGCTGAATCAATAATTATTTTTTCTTTTTCTTTCACGTATTTTCCTCCTACGCTTATAGGAAATAATTAAATGACTAGTTGGTCAAATTGTCCCGAATTCATGACTAAGTAGTCAAATTATATAGTATATAACAAAAGAAAGCAAATGAATAGGATTTTCTAAGTCATGCTTGTATGAATATAAAGGAGCTTTTTACATTGTACGAATGAAGGATTTGCTATATGATAATAGTTATCACTAGGCTGACGAGTGGAAACGTCGAGTAATCCAATTGGTTAAATTAATTATTTATATGCTATTTACTTGACGCTCTATCCTTATGATTATAAACTTACTTACATATAGTAAGTATCATGAGGCTTACTGATTTTCACGTCCAATACGGATGATTAGTGGAAGAAAATTCTACATGATATATTTATATTGCTAATACAAAATAAAGAATACAACAGACAATAAAGGAGATTTTCGGATGGATCAAAATATTATCGATCTTCTTCAAAATAAAATGGAAATAATCGCATTTAATGAAGAGCAGAATTTAAGTTTAGTTGGACCAGTAAAACTGCCAGTACAACTGGGCGACCAAGTAGAAGTTTTTCAATGGTATACATGGTTACCAATCAATAAAAACCAAACGAAAGAAGAAGTCTTACGTTCATTACCGAATTTAAGCTTAGCTGAATATCAGCAATCATCTGTTTTAGTATATGGTGACTTCGCTAATGATGAAAATGCTTTAATACGTATGCATAGTATTTGTCATACTGGTGATATTTTTGGAAGTAAGAGATGTGATTGTGGATATCAATTAAAAGAATCAATGCGCATGATAGTGGAGAATGGGAATGGTGCCCTTTTCTATTTGGCAAATCATGAAGGCAGGGGGATTGGTTTATTTACAAAATCTCTCGCTTATATTTTACAAGAAAATGGGTTAGATACCGTTGAGGCAAATCTTGCACTTGATTTTCCAGATGATATGAGAAGTTATGAAGCACCGATAAAAGTACTTCAAGCTCTTCGACAAAAACCAGTGAAGTTAATTACAAATAACCCCAAAAAATTAGAGGCTCTAAAGAAACTTGGGCTTACAGCAGAGGAAAATGTTCCGTTATGGGGGGATGTTTCACCCTTTAATGAGAATTATTTAAAGACGAAAGTAAATAAATCTGGTCATATTCCTTTGAAAAATACAGTTACCATTTAAGGAGCATAGGTATGAAGCATGATCAAGAGTATATGAAGTTAGCATTGGAGCTTGCAGAATCTGCATTAGGTAAGACAAATCCCAATCCAGTAGTAGGTGCTGTGATTGTAAAGGATGGGGTAATTGTCGGCACAGGTCTTCATCGTAAAGCTGGGGAACCACATGCTGAGGTTCACGCTTTTAATATGGCAGGAGACCATGCAATGGATGCAACACTATATGTAACCTTGGAGCCTTGCTCGCATTATGGAAAAACACCTCCATGTGCATTGCTGGTTAAAAATTCAGGGGTAAAGAGAGTGGTTGTTGCAACAGAAGATCCTAATCCTCAAGTTGCTGGTCGAGGTATTAGCATCATAAGAGAAGCAGGAATTGAAGTGGAAGTTGGGATTTTAAAAAAAGAGGCACAGCAATTAAATGAGCGTTTTATTCATAATATGATACACGAAATGCCCTTTGTTATTTCAAAAGTTGCCATGACCTTGGATGGTAAAATTGCCACACATACTGGACATAGTCAATGGATTACTGGAGAAACAGCAAGAAAAGAAGTGCATCTTTTAAGAAACAAAGTAGATGGTATATTAATTGGTGTTGGGACAGTATTAGCAGATAATCCAAAATTGACAACCCGATTAGATGGACCTTCAAAGAACCCGATTCGAATTATCTTGGACACGAATTTACGAACACCCTTAAATGCTAATATAACAGATTGTAAAGAGGCACAAACGATCATTGTTACGGCTGCAAATATTGATTCAGAGAAAGCAATGGCATTGAAAGGAAAGGGAGTTGATTTGCTAGCTGTCTCTTCTATTAATGGAAAATTAGATTTAAAAAATGCATTACAACAATTATACAAAATCGGAATAACGGATATCCTTCTTGAAGGTGGAAGTGAAGTAAATGCAAGCTTTATGCGCGAGGGACTAATTCAAAAGTATTTAGTATATATTGCTCCTAAAATAGCAGGGGGGGCTAATTCCTATACGCCATTTAGAGGGGAAGATATCGAAAAAGTCGATGAGGCGGTTCCATTACGTTTTGAAAAGACGGAATGGATAGGAGAAGATATTAAAATAACTGCTTATCCGATAAGGAATGCATAGAATCTATGTGGAGGAAATAAATGAAGTTCGGATTTGATATAGATGATACGCTGATCAATTTAAGACAGCATGCCTTTAATATTTATAATAAAAAGCTTAAAAAGAATATTCCATTAGCAAGCTTTCATGCATTGAAAACGGTAGAAATTCACGAACCATTTGGATTGAATGCTATCGAAGGAAAGCAACTATGGGATTCACTTCGAGAAGAAATATATTTTACAGATTGTTCGCCTTTTCCTGGAGCTGTTGAAGCTTTAAATGAACTTGTTCATAATGGCCATCAAGTTTATTATATTACAGCGCGAAATAAACAATTTGCAACAAAAACAAAGGAGTGGATGAAGGAGATAGGTTTTCCTGTTGTGGATCATCACTTTTATTGCGGAATGGAAGATCATGAGAAAATAACGATTATTCAAAATCTCAAATTAGATTATTATTTTGACGATAAGCCAGCTGTTCTGGAAACGCTCATAGATCATTCTACACAGCTTTATGTGAAAGACCATCTTTATAATGAGCATCTTGAATGGAATCGAATAAAGGATTGGAAAGAGCTAAAGCAATTATATTAGTTTCTTACTCCAAAAATAAATGAGGCTGGGGTATAAGCATCTCAACTAATAATAAACACGAACTATAATGTGATTAATGTTATTTAGTTTTGTCCCAGCCCCATTTATTCTTATTTTATCGGAGTCTTATAGCTTCATTCCGATTCTGCTTTTATATCGTTTGATAAGGATTTGGCAGTCTACACTTGCAACGCCTTTTGTTGCATAAAGCTTATTTGTTAAAAATGTCTCCATCTCTTGGTTATCGTAAAATATGCCGTGCATATGTAATTTACTTGGACCAGTCATATGATATAGGCTGGTGACAGCAGGATCCTCTGCCAGTGTTCTTGCAACTTCCTCTAAATAGGATGGTTCCACATCTACATTAAAAAAAGCTGACACTGTTTTCCCAACTTTAGCAGGATTAATGACCGTTGTGAATTGCTCAATAATTCCTTTTTCAAAAAGCGTATTCACTCTTGTTTGAACAGCTACTCGTGAAATACCGATTTCTTTGCCGATATCAGTATAAGAAATGCGGCTGTTCTCGTGTAGTAGCGACAATATCTGTCTATCTATTTTATCTAGCTTGATATTAGGCACATAAAAATTTTTATCCATAAAAAAATCCTCCAACAAAAGATTCATCTACTTTCCAAATCTAAGTTTAGCTCAAGTGAGGAACAACAAGCCCTCCATAAAGAAAGGCAAGAACAATAACTATTGCTGGGTGTACTTTCCATTTTTGTAACAATAAAAAAGCGATTAATGCAATCGCTGCAGATTGAATGATCCCGATGGAATGGTAGGAATCTTGAAACATCTCAAACGTCAATACAAGCATTAAAGCAGTAATAACTGGTTGTACAAGCAGGGTCATCCCTTTTACAATCATTGAGTCCTTATGTTTCCTCATTAGTTTTAATAAAAAGATAAGCCCTATAGCAGAAGGTAGAATCGTTGCTATTAACGCAACAGCAAATCCTCCCCATCCACCTACTCCATAGCCTACATAGGCAGCGATCTTTGTAGCAACTGGTCCTGGTAACGCATTAGCAAAAGCCAACATATTGGAGAATTCGGTGTTAGATAGCCAATTGTATCGATTAACTATTTCTTCATACATTAAGGGGATAGAAGCTGGGCCACCACCATATCCTAATAAATTAGCTACTAGGAAACTGAGAAAAATACTCACAAAAATCATATTTACATTCCTCTTTCTTTTTTATGTAAGAATTTCTGTTTTAATTTAAAATGGAAGGCTCCATAGGTTAGAAAAATGAGTACGACAATACCAGGGTGTATCGAAAATGTTTGTAATAAGAGGAGACAGACAATTGTTAAGCCGATACCAACATAGATTCCTAGTCCTTTCACTGCTTTTTCTCCAAATTCATATGCCATTAAGCCAAGCATTACCGAAATTACAGGTACAACTGCCGAGACCATACTTGTTATTATTGGCGAATGACTAAGAATAGATATAAATGAAAATAAGAATACCATAGCTAAACAAGTCGGCAAGATGTGAGCGAAGACGCTAACAATTGCTCCAACGGTCCCTTTTTGACGATAGCCTAAATAGGCGGCAATTTTCGTTGCAATTGGTCCAGGAAGAGTGTTCGCAATGGCTAACACATCCCCAAACTCCTCATTATCCATCCACTTATACTTAGTCACCGCTTCGTGACGAAATAATGGGATTACGGAAGGGCCTCCACCAAATCCAAAAATACCTGAACGTAGCATCGCTAGAATTAAATCTTTATACATATAATTATTTCTCCTTTCTTTACAATTGAAACGACAGAGGGGAATCATCATTACGATACGTAATTATAATATCACTTATTTCGATAATATGTTTAAATAATATGTAAAAACAATACTAATGGGAAGTAAAGTTGCAGTAGTATGTGCGTTGAAAAATAAATCAACATATAATAAAATGATAAAAATATATTTAAAATTAGAGTTATCTTTCTCTAGCTTTCGTAAATAACCATTCATTATACCATTCCTATGCACGATGAATTAAATATTAGTATAGTTGGTGTTGATTTTATTGCAGAATGATCTGTTTACAAGAAACAATTTATACGAAAGTAGCCTTCCTTAAGTAGGTTTGTTGTAGCACTTTGTAAAATGTGAATATTCGGAATTAACGAGGAGGGATTTGTTCTTGAGAGATAAATTGGAAAAAAGAATTAGAGTTTCTGCGAAAAAAGAACTTGCTGATTTAGTAATTACCAATGCAAAAATTGTCAATGTTTTTACTGGTGAAATAATGACAGGAGACGTTGCGATCGCGGATGATACAATCGCTGGAATTGGTAGTTATAAAGGCAAAAGTATGGTTGATGCGAAAGGAAAGTATTTAATTCCTGGTCTTATTGATGGTCATGTACATATTGAAAGTAGTATGCTCACACCTCAGGAATTTGCGAAAATACTATTGTTGCATGGTGTAACCACAGTAATAACGGATCCACATGAAATTGCAAATGTTGCAGGTGCAGATGGCATTCAGTATATGTTAGATAAATCCGAAAATCTTCCATTGGATATTCGTGTGATGCTGCCATCTTGTGTACCTGCTGTTCCAGAAGATTCCAATGGTGCAACCTTATATGCAAAAGATTTAGAGGCTTTTTATTCCCACGAAAGAGTATTGGGATTGGCAGAAGTAATGGATTTTCCATCTGTATATGAGACGAACTTGAATATGATTGATAAGTTGGTGCTGACCAAAAAAAATAATCGCTTAATCGATGGTCACGCGGCAGGTATTGAAAGAGAAAAATTAAATGTTTATAGTGCTGCAGAAATCAGGAATGATCATGAAGCGACAACGTTACAAGAAGCAAAAGATCGTTTAGATTTAGGAATGTATCTAATGATAAGAGAGGGTACTGTTGCCAAAGATTTGAAAGCTTTATTGCCTGCTGTAACAACGAGAAATTCACGAAGATGTTTATTGGTAACAGACGATAAATTAGTAGATGATTTAATAGAAGAAGGTAGTGTAGATCATAGTGTGCGCATAGCGATAGAGCAAGGGCTAGACCCTATTATTGCCATTCAAATGGTGACAATTAATGCGGCTGAATGTTTTCGTTTAGAATCAATTGGAGCAGTATCTCCAGGCTATCAAGCTGATTTTCTGCTTGTCGATAATCTTGAAGAATTAACCATTCACAGTGTATTTAAAAAGGGTGAATGTGTGGTAGAAGATGGGAAACTACTAGAAGAGAAGCTAATTGAACATTCCTATTTGGCTACTAATTTACCGCCGATAAATTGTGCAAAAGTAACCTTAGATGATTTAAAACTTCCCTTAGCATCTGATTTATGTCATATTATCGAAATTATTCCGAATAGTATTGTTACAAATGAAGTAATTGAAAAAGTAGAAGTGGAGAATGGGAATTTTAAATCTTCTTTGAAGAAAGATCAACTGAAACTAGTTGTTGCTGAGCGACATCGCGAAACTGGAAATGTGGGAAAAGCAATAGTAAAAGGATTTGGATTTAAAAATGGTGCAATCGCCACAACTATTTCTCATGATTCCCATAATATCGTAGCAGTTGGAACAAGTGATGAAGACATATTGTTGGCAATTAATGAGTTGCAAAATATAAATGGGGGAATAGTGGTAGTATCTGAAGGATTAGTAGTTGCCACGCTCCCGTTACCGATTGCTGGGTTGATTTCAGATCAAGATTATTTAACCCTGTATGAACAGCTAAAGTCATTAAATCAAAAAGTAAAAATTCTGCAAGGAAATGATACGTTTAATCCTTTTCTAACCTTATCTTTTCTATCATTAACTGTAATTCCTACCTTAAAGCTTACAGACAAAGGATTATTTGACTTTCATTCTTTTACTTATAAAGATGTAGCAGTTACTAAATAATAGATTTTTTTCTTTTTTAATCTTTTGTTCATTATTTGTTCATAATTATTCGATATTCTATAAATAGGTTAAGAGTTTCCCCTCTTAAAATATATTTGACCCGAAAGAGATTTCGGGTTTTTTCTTTTTTAGCCCATGATTATCTTGATAATGTAGAGTTCTATATTGAATAATGGAAATTGAATGTTTAAAGTCGCCAAAAAAAGTGAATACTTTTATAAGAGTATACAAATTAATCCATATAGACATATAATTTATCATTAATTTAGTAATAATGAAAGCGTTTTCTGATATAATGAATGTATAGATCATCTACTTACTAATGAGGAGTGGATAATGATGGAAGAACAAGCAAATTTTTTTAATGGGCTAAAATGGGGAGTAATTATTAGTATACCTTTGTGGATTTCGTTTTTTGGCTGGATAAAGCTAATTATTAATATGGCATAGAGAATTCTTTAAAAGATTAAAATAATGACATAAAAAAAGTGCATGCCCAAGAATATTACTTAGTCATGCACTTTTTTTAGTTACTCTGACGTACTTACATTTGTGGAAGTGGGGGATCAATTCCAAGCACTTTTTCACCGTCAACTGTTAACCAAATATAGTAATGATCAATTTCTTTACCTATAATCTTTTCAATTTTTGCAATTAATTTTTCTTGAACATCAAAAGACAGATTTGCAGTTTGTTCACCTAATGGCACATTTTTAAGACCAAGACTATCTGCAATTTGTCTTGCTTGATCATAAGATACCTCAATGTATTTGTCATACTCTGGTAAGTAAGCAGCTTCTGCTGGCTTTACTTGAAATGACACTATTAATACTACTGCTAATAAACTCCATACTAATTTTTTCATAAGTTCTCTCCCTTTTCATAATTTAATATTTCTTCTTTTAGTGCTATAAAAGTATCGACCACTAAGGGGTGATACATAGTACCCCGGTTATTTAGAATATCTTCAAATGCTTCTTCTTTTGATTTTCCTTTTTTATAGACTCTATCTGTTGTCATAGCATCGAATGAATCAACTACTGAGATAATTGCAGCTTCTATAGATATTTCATCTTCTTTAAGGGCTTTTGGATATCCTTTCCCATCGTATCTCTCGTGATGTTGTTCAACTATTAATCCAACTTCACATAAAACAGGTATTTTTGTTTCTTCCAATAAGTCCCTACCGAATGTAGTATGTTTTTTCATAACTTCAAACTCTGATTCTGTTAATTTACTTGGTTTTAATAGAATTTCAAGCGGAACTTTAACTTTTCCTAGATCATGAAAAAATGAAGCGAGGTTTAATCGAGTTATTTGCTTTCTATTTAAATTTAAAGCTTCTCCTACTAACAGAGAATATTTTTTAATTCTTTCACAATGATCAACTGTATAGCCATCTTTTTCTTCAATAGCAATTGCAAGATCCATTAAATCTTTTGAACATTTACTATAATAATGGAATACTGGTTGACTTGTTACGTAAATAAATTCAGTAATTTCATCTGAATGGAATATACTATATTTTTTTATAGGATTTTCAAAAAAAGATTGTCCAGCATTTAATTCGATAACTTCATCATCGGTGTGGTAATGCATTTTTCCTTTAAGGATATAAAAGTATTCAAAGCCATCCCACCCCTCTTCAGGAGTCATTGCCCAACTAGATCCAGGCATCATCTTATGATATATAATTTCTGTTCCATCGCCAGCAGCTATTAGTGAAAGTTGTAAGCCTCTAATATTTACTGTTTCTATAAATTCTCCCGTATTAATAATGGCCACAATTTACTCCCTCTCTTTATACAATAAAAATAGATTAGTATAATCTATATAATTTCAATTATAGTTATTTTAAATCATTAATAATTTAATTTTAATAGGTATTATTGATTATATTATACTATATTCTTAAAAGGGAGGATATTATCGAAATATGTAAAACTTAACAAAAATATTGTATCAAAAGTTGGATGGAAATAATAGCTCTAATTGTAAATACTGTTAATTAAGAAAAAATTACTAGATAATAGAATGATAGACAAGTAACTCCCAATCATTATAAATATTGGTAATCAAAATCAAACCTTTGAATAACGTCTGCTGATATTGTATGATAGAAAGTAACTATTAATAGGTAAAAAGGGACTAACCGTTGCAAAGTGTCACTTTTTGCAACGGTTAGTCCCTTAATCGCTATAGTTTTTAATTTTTTTTGTTCCTTTTTGGTGGAATATCTACCGGGATATTTAACATAAGTTAAATTAGATAATGGATATGTCGGTATCCATTAATCATTGTCGTTACGAGAATTTCCGCCTTTTCGGCCAATTTCTTGGTAGAATTCTTTATCGTGGTTATCAGAAGTTGCCTGTCCACCTTTTTTACCGATTTCTTGGTAAAATTCCTTGTCGTGGTTGTCAGAGGTAGCTTCTCCACCTTTTTGTCCAATTTCTTGGTAAAAATCCTTATCGTGATTTTTAGAAGTAGCTTCTCCGCCTTTTCTTCCTGCTTCTTCTCTGCTCATTTTGTTGTTGTCTGCCATTTCTATCACTCCCATAAAAGATTTTTAATTAACGTTACATAGGTTATATAGCCGATTCTGAAGAGTATAAACGTAAACATATTGTTTTTAAGTATAGTAAATATTGGTAAAGGGGGAATTAAGGTATGATGATTTCAAGAGAAAGATTTATGAAAGTAGTTAGTTTTGCTGAGGAATTAGGATGTAAAGTTGTATATGATTCAACGAAAAAAATAAGTTTTAATACGAAAATGTATATTACCATTCCTTATCATTTTTCTTTAGAAAACACTTATGCACTAGCACATGAAATTGGTCATGTTATTGATTTTGTGAATGGAGAATTAAATCATGATAAATGGTTACATGACTGGTCATATCATGTAAATGCGGAGATGAGTGCATGGGTCCACGCATATAAATTATTGGAGAACCTCGACATTCCATTACATAATTGGCAAACACATGTTAATGCGAAGCTAGCTAATTATTTTATTCTTCCAGAAGTAATATAAGGGATGCAAGCTAGCTCCTAAAGCGTTTATAATAATAGGCAGTGATTCATTTGTTAAAAATGGATTACTGCCTATTTTGATAAGTAAATAAAAAATATAGATATTAAGGATAAGTTAAGACGTTGCTATTAAAATAGAAAGAAGGTAAGTTTTAGATACAGACTGGGATAAAAGGTAAGGAGAACATTAAATGAAAATATTAATCGTAGAAGATAACAAACTGTTACTCGATTCTTTAAAAACAATTCTGGAAACAGAATACACCGTAGATATTGCAGATAACGGCGAAGATGGTATGTTCTTTGCAGGGCAGAATATATATGACCTGATTATCTTGGATGTGATGCTTCCACATGTGAATGGTTTTGATATTGTTAAACATATTAGAAAAGAGAAAATTAAAACACCAGTATTATTTTTAACTGCGAAGGATTCACTTGAAGATAGAGTAAAAGGCTTGGAATTTGGAGGAGATGATTATCTCGTTAAGCCATTTCAAACACCGGAACTTCAAGCAAGAATTAAAGCATTGTTAAGAAGAAGTGGAGCTCTTGATTTAGATGAGGGCATCAAGTATAAGGGAATCATACTAACAGGGAAAGAAAATGATATTTTAGTAAACGATAATCCAATCAAGTTAACCATAAAGCAGTATGAATTATTGGAATATCTTATTCAAAATAATGGAAAAATAGTAACGAAGGAACAAATTTTTGATCGGATTTGGGGGTTTGATTCAGATACAACGATTGCCATTGTGGAAGTCTTTATTCATCAGATTCGAAAGAAATTAGAACCATTTGATTATCATAAAGATATTCAAACTGTCCGAGGTGTCGGTTATATTTTGAAGGATTACTAAGGGGTAAAGTATATACATGTTTCGTAAAACAAGAATTAATCTAACCATTTTAAATTCGATTGTCTTTATTCTGCTAATGGCTATTATAGGTTATACCATATATCTATTTACGGAAAAGCAAACCTATCGTGAGGTCAATATGTCTCTTTATAATGGTATTGAAGATCTGAAGCGAATGGGTGAAAGAGATGGACGTGGTCCTATTCCAATGGTAGGTCCTAAATTAATGCTTATCCAGTGGAATAGTACCGGAGAAATTGAAGGAATCTCGGAAAACTCAATTATAGATTATACGGAGGAAGAGAAATATTTAAAACCGAATTCCATCAATATTTTAGAAAAGAAAACGTCGTCAGAAGGATTACAGTTTCAAACTATTTCTACTAATATAGAGATTAATGGAGAAACAAAGACAATTCAAATAATCAGGAATATTGATTCTGAGGAGAGTATGTTAGAACAGCTAATAATCATCATGACTGTTGGCATAAGTATTGGTAGCATATTTGCTGTAATTGCTGGTTATTTTTTGGCAGGGAGAGCTTTAATCCCTATCCAGCGATCATGGGAGGCCCAGCAACAATTTGTGTCTGATGCTTCACATGAATTAAGGACACCTTTAGCTGTTATCCAGTCACGTGCAGATGTGCTTTTTCAAAAACCGGAAGCAACTATTCAGGAAAGAGCATTGGATATCTCTGTTATTTCAAAAGAAACAAGAAGATTGAGTAAACTTGTAACAAATTTACTCACTTTGGCTCGATCGGATTCAAATCAAGTAGAAATAGTGAAAACGCAATTTGCTTTAGAGGAAGTAATCCATGATGTTGTTAATCAATATGCAGATATCGCTGATTTTCAAGGAAAAAAAATTTATGCCACTGTAAAAAACAAGATTTCGTTTATTGGTGATAAGGAACGAATACATCAATTGCTTGTTATTCTTGTGGATAATAGTATGAAGTATACGATGGAAGGTGGAGAGATTCAACTACTTGCGATGGAAAAGGCTAATTCGGTTATAATTCAAGTAAAGGATACGGGGATTGGTATTCCTAAAGAAGAAACTTCGAAAATCTTTAACCGTTTTTATCAAGTAGAACAATCAAGAACGAATCGAGAAGGGACAGGTTTAGGTCTTTCCATTGCAAAATGGATTGTTGAAAAACATGATGGTACGATAAAGGTAGATAGTACATTAGAAGTTGGGACGACGTTTGAAATTAATTTTCCTAAATAAAACTGGCTTGTTTCAAAGCATCTTTGGAACAAGCCAGTTTTTATGTTGCGTTATTATTTTCATTCTTTCATATCTTTAGAAAGAAAGCCCTGTTGTTTGATCATTTTTGCGTTACTAGGGTAATAGGGTTTGTCGTAGAAATTAGCAATTCGATTTGTCCATCCTACTGGTGCTTCTCCTCTATCTTTTAAATATTCTTTATAAGTAGCATTATATTCTTCAATAATAGCTTGTTGCTTTTTATTGTATTTTTCTTCATGAAGAACACTTTGTAATGGTAATCTAGGTTTTAGGCCTGGATCACCATCTGGATAACCGACGCAAAGTCCTGCGATGGGAATGACATAGGTAGGAAGCTCTAAAAATTCAATTACCTCTAAAGCGTTTCGACGAATACCGCCTATTGGAACAGTGCCTAAGCCAAGTGATTCAGCAGCCGTAATGGCATTTTGCATGGCAAGCCCCACATCAGTAGCACCAATTAAAATGGTGTCCACATCTTCAATTGCTTTAAATTCCTTTCCCTCCATTTCACTTGCTAATTTAGCTCGGTAGAAATCGGCACAAAAAACAAGGAAGGCAGGAGCATTTTCTACATGTTTTTGATTCCCGCATAACGCTGCTAATTTTTTCTTTCTCTCTACATCACGAACAAGGATAGCTGTAACATGCTGTCCATTTGTCCAAGAAGGAGCACTTTGAGCTGTTTCCATGATCAATTGTAGTGTTTCTAAAGTCACTTCCTTATCTTGATACGTACGATAAGAACGATGATTTTTTAAAAGTTGTATAGTTTCATTCATTTCTTGATACTCCTTTTGCAATATTTTCTTCCTATTTTAGCATAGGATAAAGAAGGAATCTCTTCTAGACAACTCTATGATAATAAAAGAGAAAAGGGTGAAGCCAAATTACCTATTATACGAAGAGACTGGGAAATAAGCATTTCAACCAACAACAAACACAAATTTTTATGCAAATAATTCGCATAAAAATTTGTGTTTGTTGTTTTAAAAAAAGGTTTAAGAAACGAAGTGTATGGAGCGAAGGACGCTCGACTCCGGCGGGAAATAGAGGCGCTTTAGACCCCGCAGCGTATGCGAGTAGACTCAGCTTCCTCCCCGGCGCATCAGCGTCTGTAGCGCAATGGAACGACTTAGTTTTTACACTTGACTATATATAAAAACATGGATACCATCATGAGAAAGTAGCTATTATTTAATAGCTGAATTAGAGATTGTTCATCTTTAAAGATTAGTTATTTAGTTTTGTCCCAGCCTCATTTCCTATAAAAGAGACTCTGCACCATCAATATAAATTTCTGTGCCTGTAATATGGTTAGATAAATCAGAGCTTAAAAAATATACTAAATCGGCCACTTGCTGTGCACTGCCTGATTCATTGGATAGTGGTTGATTCCCTTCAGGATATTCAACAGGTATCGTTATTTCTGTTAAGTGTTTCTCATCTTTAAATGTATTTTTTTCAATATTTGTATCTATTGCGCCAGGGCAAATCATATTTACTCGAATTTTAAATTGTGCTAATTCAAGTGCAGCCATTTTTCCGAATGCGACTTGGCCAGCTTTTGAGGTACTGTAAGCAGACATTCCAAAGTTCTTAAAAATACGATTTCCATTTATACTACTTGTAATAATAATACTTCCGCCATTTGTTTTCATATAAGGAATACTATATTTAACCGTTAAAAAGGTGCTTTTCAGATTTGTGTCTATCGTGTTATCCCATTCGGATGGTGTAAGATCTTCGATGGATGAAACGGCGCCATTAATACCAGCATTAATAAAAACGGTATCTAATTTATCCCATTTCTTAACCGTTTCATCAATAGCTCGTTGAATAGAAGTAGGATCAGCCACATTTGCTTCGATGGATATAGCTTCTTGCCCTTTATCATTAATGGAATTTTTCACTTCTTCTAAATCGTCAGCATTTAAGTCAACTAAAGCTACTTTCATCCCTTTATTTGCAAGTGAGAGTGCTGCTGCTTTTCCAATGCCTGAAGCTGCTCCCGTAATAAGTGCTACTTTATTTTTGAGGTCTGTCATTTTTGTATCCTCCTTGATAAATATCAATTACGATATTGTTTAGTATGATAGCGATAAGATACTAATATCCATTTTTTCCAAAGTAGAAACTTTTTTACTGCCAGTAGTAGAAAAAAGTGGATGGCAATCCTATATTTTCGAATTAATGCAACAAATTAGGTAATATGGATATAAAGGAGATGATTTTGATGAAGGCAATGGTAATAGAAAAATTTGGGGAGTCATCAGTATTTAAATTAAAGGAAATAGATACAAAAAGACTATTTCCTGGCCAAGTACGAATAAAAGTAAAGGCAACAAGTGTGAATCCCATTGATATTAAAGTTCGAATTGGTGCTGTACCAGGCGTTTCTCCATCCTTTCCAGCAGTATTGCATGGGGATGTTGCTGGGGTCATTGAGGAAGTAGGAGAGGGAGTAGAGTCCTTTCAAGTAGGGGACGAAGTATATGGATGTGCAGGTGGCTTCAAGGGGCTAGATGGAGCATTGGTAGAGTATATGATTGCTGATTCATCCGTTTTAGCACATAAACCACAAAATATTACTATGGAAGAAGCTGCAGCACTCCCTCTTGTTGGAATTACGGCATGGGAGTCATTATTTACAAAAGGTGATTTAAAAAAAGGAGATACTATCCTTATCCATGGTGGTGCAGGAGGCGTTGGCCATATTGCAATCCAGTTAGCTAAGTGGATGGGAGCAACTGTTTTTACAACTGCTTCATCCATTGAAAAACAAACAGTCGCAAAAGAATTAGGAGCTGATTATATCATTCCTTATCGAGAAGTGTCTGTAAAAGAGTATGTTGAAAAGTACACAGATGGGAAAGGATTTTCATTAGTTTTTGATACAGTAGGTGGTGATAATCTCGATCGTTCTTTTGAGGCAGCTTCCTTAAATGGTACAGTATTAACTATCGCTGCCAGGTCTACACATGATTTGACTCCTTTACATTCGAAATCACTTTCCCTACATGTTATCTTTATGCTTCTGAAACTCCTTGATGAGGAGAAGCGTTTTGAACATGGAGATATCTTGCGAAATATCACTAAAGTGATAGAAGAAAATCGTTTAAAGCCACTACTTGATAAAAAGACCTTTTCTTTCGAGGAAGTAGGAGAAGCACATGAATATTTAGAGTCGGGGAAGGCAGTAGGAAAAGTAGTTCTTGTAAATAAATGGTAGTGTGTATTGAGGTGTAGCTTCGTATAAAAAACCAGATAGACATCCAAAATACAAACGAAGCATATAGGAAGGAGGAATAAAGGTGAGCTTTCAAAAGCCAAACCCCGATAATCGTTCTGATAATGTAGAAAAATTGCAGGACATGGTACAAAACACAATGGATAATATTAATAAAGCGGAAGAAACAATGGTTAATGCAAGTCCAGACGAGAAAGAAATGATTCAACAGAAAAATAAACGAAGAGAAGCTGCTGTAGAATCCTTCAAAGAAGAGATACAAGATGAAGCATCAAATAGAGAAAATGGCTATCAGTAAGTAAAACAATATGTTTTGTTAAAAGCAGGCTACACAAGGTTCTGACGATAAAAGCAAAGTGTTAGAAAAATTCTTGTTAATAAATGGGGATTGCTAATCATTAGCTTTGTTAGTTAGAAATACTTTGATGTAGCCATTTTTATTTGTATTTGTGGCAATTTGTACATTTTCGTTTATTTTACTGATGTAAATCGATTTTCATAGTAAAATACAAATGTAAGGAATATTATTTAGGAGAACATGAAGATGAAATCGGTTATTACTGGGATGGGGATAATAGGAGCGGGTTTTTCCAATATAAAAGAGTATACCACTGTACTTAAAAATAATAAAAGTATGTTAAAGCAGGAAGAATATGAAGGGAAATACATATATACTGGTAGGGTGCATGAAGAACAATTAATTAAGTTAAGTAGAAAGCAAGAAAAAATGTCTAAACCTGTACGTATGCTTCTACAAGCATGTAACGAAGCAATAGAGCAATCAAAAATTAATGTTAGGGATTATCGAACAGCAGTAATCGTTGGTTCTTCAGCAGGGGGCTTAGCAGATATTAGTAAAGCTGCTATTTCTTCAGAAAAAGGAAAAAGGCTTTCTCCTTATACAATTGGAAACATGAATGCTAATTCTTTATCCTCAAGCATTAGTGCTTATTTGGAAATAAACGGTTTATCATTATCGTTGGCAAATAGTTGTACATCGGGTATAGATGCTTTAAATCTAGCGAGAATATTAATTGAATCCAATCAAATAGATGTTTGTATAGTTGGTGCTAGTGATGAGTCTGTTTGTGACACTGTTATAAAAGGGTTTCTACCCCAGCGTGTTTTACAATCTGAAGAACATCCTCAACCCCTATTTGGACCATTTTCAGGAGGAAAAGGATTTTCAATCTCAGAAGGTGCTGGCGTGTTAATTGTGGAAAATGAACAAATTGCCATACAAAGAAATGCCTCTATATTAGGGAAAGTAGATGCTACTTGTGTAACACAGGATGCCGTTTCGCCCTATCAATCAGATTCAACAGGTTTGCTCATGCAAAAGGCAGTTGCTGAATGTCTTCAAGAGAATATGCCAACGTATATAAATAGTCAAGCTTTAGGTATATTGGAAAATGACCATATTGAAATAGGAGTTTATCAACGTTTTTTTGAAACGAATCAGATTCCGATTACATCTATTAAAGGAACAGTTGGCCATGCAATGGGAGCTTCTCCACTCTTTCAAATAATTGCATCATTAATAAGCATAAGTAATCGGTTTATACCAGCAACTATTAGCGCAGAAATAGATGCATATTATTGGAATTACCCAATAAATACAATGTTATTAGAACAAGAGATTGATCGGGTTTTAATAACAGCACACGGTTACGGAGGTAATAATGGGTGCGCTATGATAGCGAAAGGAGGAGCATAGTGTGGAAGCTATATTATTATTGATGGTTTCGTTAGTTCCACTCATTATTTCTGTGACGATAATTTTTTATTCACAGTCTCAGTTAACAAAGGCCTTATCGCTATTTTTATGTATGTTAGCTTTCTGGCAAATGGATATTGCTGTATTATATGCAGTAGATTTTTTGAAGCAGGAAACAATTGAACTTTTATTTAAAATATTTAGACTTGGAACTATCTGCATAATGCCAGTCATGTATTATTTTTCTTATTATTTAGTAAGCGAAAATAAAGAATTTAAACGATTTAGATTTGTGTTTAATAAGCCGTTTTTATACGTAATAATCATCTACAGTTTATTTGCATATTTTATTAATTTTACCAGCCTTGGCATTAAAGATTTTGTAGTAATAGAGGGTAATTGGCTTTCCTCCGAATATGTTCTTCCGATTTATGGGGAATGGAATATACTATTTATAATTAATATTGTCTTATTATATTTAAATACGATTATTTTATTGATCATTTCTTTTAAAATTAGAGATCCAATCTATAAAAGTTTTTATATAAAGTTTGTGATTGCTGTATTAATTATCTATATAAATGGTGTTTTTAGTGGTTATATTTTTATACCGCTGTTTTTTTCTAGTTTTAACTCATTAATTGCAGCAGTTATTTTATTCTTAAGTTTTTTCCAGATGCAATCAACACATATGAATATTATGAATATGGAGCTGTCGAGGCAAAGTGAATTATTAGAAGCGATTATGGATATAAACCCTAATTATCTATTAGTTAAGAATGGGAAAGATCAGATAGTCAAAATGAATCCTTCTTTCTTACATCTACTTTCATTAGAAAACAAGGTTTGGTTAGGTCAACCATTTTCTTATATTACAGATCGCATTAACATGGAAACAGAGAAACCTTATCGCTTTGTAGACAGTAGAGGGAAAAACTACTTTCTGATTTGGGGAAAAAAAGAACTTATACATAGTACTGGGGAAGAATATCATATTTATTTTGGTAATGACATTACGGATCAAAAGCATAATGAACAACTGATGATCTCTTCTGAGAAATTAAAAGTGGTAGGCGAGATGGCAGCAAGTGTCGCGCATGAAATCCGAAATCCTTTGACGACCATCAGAGGTTTTATTCAGCTACTCAAGGAGAAGAATGATGCTTCTGGTTATGAAACGATTTTAATTGAAGAAATTGATCGAATTAATGAAGTCTTAAAGGAATTGCTTATACTAAGTAAGCCAGAGGCGAAAGAAAATGAAAATAATATTCTGCCATTAACGAAAGTCTTTATGGAATTGAAAAATATTAAAGTTTTATTTCAAGCCCTGGCTAATGAACAAAATAAAGAGATTATTGTAGAAACTAGGAAGGATCAAGAATTAATAGCATCAATTGATAATTCCCAGTTTAAACAAGTAATGCTGAATATATTGAAAAATAGTATGGAGGCGATTTCGCCACAAACAGGTAAAGTAAAAGTTATTCTTGATCAGAAAAAGGATAATTGTCGAATTAGAATAATTGATAATGGTGATGGAATAAGTAAAGAAAGGCTAGCAAGAATAGGAGAACCTTACTATACAAGTAAAGAAAAAGGAACTGGTATAGGTTTAACAATTTGTTTAAAACTTCTTAAACAAAATAATGGAGATATGGTAGTGAAGAGTAAAGAGGGATGGGGTACAGTCGTAACCATTATGTTACCGTGTTATCATTAAACGATTATCCAGGGAAGGCAAGAAGTGAAAATGGGTTTTTTCTTTAATATTGTTTCTTTTCAAATTATTGATTACAAGATGGAATGATGCTTCAGACTGCAGTATTTCAAAACTCGTTAGCTTTACTAGAAGAATAAATAGCATAAAAAAAGGATATTTGAAGGGGAAAGCCCCTTTAAATATCCGCTTTTACAATTATTTAAGATAATCGATTACTATAATCTTCAAACACAAATTGGCGAACAACTTTTATTCCTTCTTCTTCATTATAGGAAGCTATAGAAGGTAAATTAACACCGTTAAACATATGGTTTTTTACCATAGTGTAGTGAGCCATGTCGCAGAAGACAATTTTATCGCCAGGCTTTAATGGCTTTTTGAAAGAATAATCGCCAATGACATCTCCAGCTAAACACGTCATTCCGCCGAGTCTATAGGTATATTCATTTTCACCAGGCGTTCCAGCATCAATAATATTCGGTCGATATGGCATTTCAAGCACATCTGGCATATGACATGTTGCTGATGTATCAAGAATAGCAATATCCATTCCATTATGAACAATATCAAGGACAGTGGATACTAAGTAACCTGTATTCAAAGCAATAGCTTCACCTGGTTCTAAATAAACATCTACATTATATTTTTCTTTTATAAATAATATAGATTCTACTAAGGTTTCAATATCATAATCTGGTCGTGTAATATGATGTCCTCCTCCAAAGTTGATCCATTTCATTTTCTTTATATGTTCACCGAACTTCTCATCAACTACTTTTATCGTACGCTTTAAAGTATCAGAATTTTGTTCACACATTGTATGAAAATGAAGCCCGTCTATTCCATCTAATTCTTCTGGATTAAAGTTATCCATAGTTATACCAAAGCGAGAGTAAGGAGCACAAGGATTATAAAGCTGTGTTTCTATCTCTGAGTATTCAGGATTAATTCGAAGACCTACATCAATTTTCTTTCCAGCGTTTTGAACCTTATCTTTAAATCGATTCCATTGGCTGTGTGAATTAAAAACGATATGGTCTGTATATTGAAGTAATTCATCGAACTCACTCTCAGCATATGCAGGTGCATACGCATGCACTTCTTTGCCCATTTTTTCATACCCAAGTCTAGCTTCAAATAATGAACTTGATGTTACCCCTGCTAAGTATTTTCCTACTAGAGGAAATACAGAGTGCATGGAAAAACCTTTTAATGCAAGCAGAATTTTTGCACCTGTTCGCTCTTGTACAGACTGTAAAATTTCTAAATTTCTCGTTAAAAGACGCTCGTCCACTACATAACTTGGGGATGGAGCTTGTGTAAAGTCAATCTTTTTCATTTCATTCCTCTCAATCTATAAGAGTTGGAGAGAAGTTCTCCTGCCATGGTAATCCATATTTATTTAATGCATCCATGAATGGATCTGGATCAAATTCCTCAACATTGTATACTCCTGGGCGCTTCCATTGGCCTTTCATAATCAGCATTGCCCCAATCATTGCTGGAACACCAGTAGTATAAGAAATTGCTTGAGATCCTACTTCACGATAACACTCTTGGTGATCGCAAATATTATATACATAATAAGTTTTTGGCTTTCCATCTTTTGTACCTTGAATGATACAGCCGATATTTGTTTTCCCTTTTGTTCTAGGTCCAAGAGAAGCTGGATCTGGAAGGATTTCTTTTAAGAACTGAAGCGGGATAATTTCTTTACCTTCATAATTAATTGGTTCAATAGATGTCATTCCAACATTTTCAAGAACCTTTAAGTGGTTTAGATAATTATCAGAGAAAGTCATCCAGAAACGGATTCTCTTAAGTCCCTTAATGTTTACAGCTAATGATTCTAATTCTTCATGATATAAAAGATAAATGTTTTTTGGACCAATTTGATCTAAATCATATTCTCTTTTTTCAGAAAGAGGTGGTGTCTCAACCCACTTGCCTTTTTCCCAATATCTTCCGTTCGCTGTGATTTCGCGAATGTTGATTTCTGGATTAAAGTTGGTAGCGAATGGATAGCCGTGATCTCCACCATTCGCATCGACAATATCAATATAATTAATCTCATCGAAATGATGCTTTTGTGCATAAGCAGTGAAAACACCTGTTACCCCTGGATCAAATCCACTTCCAAGTAAGGCAGTTAGACCAGCTTCTTCAAACTTTTGTTTATATTCCCATTGCCATTTATATTCAAATTTAGCTGTTTCAGGTGGTTCATAGTTTGCAGTATCTAAGTAATGTACACCAGTAGCAAGACAAGCATCCATTATAGTCAAGTCTTGATATGGTAATGCAACATTGATTACTATTTCTGGATTAAAGCTATTGATTAACTCAATCACTTCTTGTGTATTATCAGCATCGACTTGAGCAACTGAAACCTTTGTTTTGCCACCGTCAATTTTATCTTTAATTGCTTCACACTTAGAAAGTGTTCTGCTTGCAATACAAATTTCTTCGAATACATCCGGTACTTGACAGCATTTATGTGCAACAACACTAGCTACTCCACCAGCACCAATAATTAATGCTTTTCCCAACATGAATTACCTCCTTTAATACTACCTAAAAAAATTCAATAAGGCTGATTATACATAATGTGCGTAAAATAATCTATATAATCCAGTAAAATATAAAAAAATTTTAATGAAATTTAATTGATAGGAAATACAATTGTAAAAATAGGGAAGATTAGGAGGTTGAAATCTTAAATCAATTGATCAATTTGGAGGAAGAAGAGAAAGTGAAATTCAATTAATTAAGCTAACTATTGATAATAGACACAAAAAAACGACTATGATAGTCGTGTGTTTAAAACAGAATGGTGGAGACTATCGGGATCGAACCGACGACCTCTTGCATGCCATGCAAGCGCTCTCCCAGCTGAGCTAAGCCCCCAATTATAATGTTAATCTACATATATTATACAAAAATAGGCAGAAACTTCAAGTCTAAAAATTGAACTTAATCTATCTTTTTGATAAAGCTACACACTTCGGTAGATGGAATAAACAAAAACGGTAGGAATTACTTAAATAAGTGAATTCTTGTAAATTTAATTAAAAAGGGCAAATGCTGCAAATCTAAAAGGAACATATTATAGATAATACATGGGTTAAAACTATAAATGAAAATATAGATATTTGTTTTAATAGCTCACTTGGCATCCCCTTTTTCTGACTTTAGAGTAGGATAATATAGCATTTAGTTAATTCCTTTAAATAAATAGCATTCATTTAAAGAAAAAAATTCCGAGAAAACAACAAATTTTTTTCACTCGAAGAATAAATAAGTCTTATAGCTTAGTACTAGATGCCGAGTATCTTGTTTTATCTTCACATTATAGCCTCCTATTAGATTTATTACCGTAAGGCTCTTCTGTGAATTTCACCGTACATTTCCTAATAAAAGGTTTTGAACATCTTTAAAAAATCCCAAACAATTATACGAACCTCCTATTCATTGGCATCTTCGTATAATTATTTGGGATTATTGTATGCTGGAATATTTTTGTCCAAGCAACTTTCTTTTTTTAGTATTAAGGAATATGAAATTAATTTAAACTTTCAATTTCAATTTCTTTTACACCATTAATTTCGGAAATCTCTTTATATACTTCGGTCACTTCTCTTTTTTGATTAACAATTAATATAAGGTAGATAGAATGCTCACCAGTTTCTAAATCTTTTATCCTTAAATGCTTTATTCCTGTTTTTAAACTTTGAATTGCTTTTATAATAGTAGTTACATTTTCTTTTTGATGGGCTTTTAATTTCACTTTAATTTCTTTTTCTCTTAGTTGGCGAGGACCAATCGTGCTCATAAAGATGGGTACGAATTTTACGCTGATTAATAGAAGTGTCACTCCAATAAGAGCTTCTATATAATATCCTGCTCCAACCGCGATTCCAATTCCACCTGCTCCCCAAATCAAAGCAGCGGTCGTTAAACCGGAAATACTATCATTTCCTCTTCTTAGAATAACCCCTGCACCTAAAAATCCAATACCGGAAACTATTTGAGCTGGCAAGCGCAAAGGATCCATTTGGATATTAACCTGATCGCTCCCTGGGAATTTATAAGCTGCTTCGATTGAGATAATAGTTAATAAGCAGCTCACAATACTTATTACAAGACTTGTCTTTAGACCAACTGGTTTCCGTTTGATTTCTCTTTCTAAGCCAATGATTAATCCAAGACCGGCAGAAATGCCTATTTTTAATAAAAAATCAATATTGATATCCATAACGTTCCATCTCCTGCTATTAGTTAGTATGGTAAGCTCTCCTTATTACCGAATAAGTAAATGGATGAAATTTTTTAAAGGAAACAGGAAATAAAACAAAGTGTATTCTTTTAATGAATTATAGTGGTGAAATCTATTAGAAAAAATCCTAACGTATAATATCCTTAAAACGTAATTAGTAAACACCCAATAATACTAATTAAGTGTATGTTAGAAAGGGAAAAAAATTCTTTGTAATGGAGGATAATCCGTCTTTTTTTAGTAACTTATAAAAAAAGTTTAAAAAAGTATTGACCTCAATATTAGAATGGTGTTATATTTATATCCGTCGCTGAAACAACAAGAAATGTTGAAGTTAACGGCGGGAAAAGTTTTTTGAAAAAAACTATTGACATTGAATGTTGATAGGTGGTATATTAGGAAAGTCGCCTCTTGAGTGGCTAACTAAATTGCTCTTTGAAAACTGAACGAACAAACGTCAATAATAATCATTTTATAATGAACATTATAGAATGACAACAAGTAATAAAAAGCTAGAGTTTAGCATTTGAGCTAATCAACTCTTTATTGGAGAGTTTGATCCTGGCTCAGGACGAACGCTGGCGGCGTGCCTAATACATGCAAGTCGAGCGGACTTTAAAAGCTTGCTTTTAAAGTTAGCGGCGGACGGGTGAG
>NZ_CATNHG010000095.1:0-40213 GCF_950097965.1 Bacillus sp. T2.9-1 | reverse complement strand
AAGATGAGATTTCCCATAGCGTAAGCTAGTAAGATCCCTGAAAGATGATCAGGTTGATAGGTCAGAGGTGGAAGCGTGGCGACATGTGGAGCTGACTGATACTAATAGATCGAGGACTTAACTAAAATGATTACTCAATTTTTTCTTTACTTCATAATCTAGTTTTCAGGGAATAATTTTCTAAAATTATACTTGAAAAAATCTCAAAAATATGTATAATAATATATGTCTTGAGAAAAAGTCTGGTGGCGATAGCGAGAAGGTCACACCCGTTCCCATACCGAACACGGAAGTTAAGCTTCTAAAGCGCCGATGGTAGTTGGGGGTTCTCCCCCTGTGAGAGTAGGACGCCGCCAGGCATACCATATTATTCCGCAGTAGCTCAGTGGTAGAGCATTCGGCTGTTAACCGAACGGTCGTAGGTTCGAGTCCTACCTGCGGAGCCATTATTTCAATTTATATGTTAGCCAAAGTGCTTCCATAGCTCAGCAGGTAGAGCACTTCCATGGTAAGGAAGAGGTCACCGGTTCGAGCCCGGTTGGAAGCTTACGAAAAAAGAAAATATGGCCCATTGGTCAAGCGGTTAAGACACCGCCCTTTCACGGCGGTAACACGGGTTCGAATCCCGTATGGGTCACCATTATGGAGGATTAGCTCAGCTGGGAGAGCATCTGCCTTACAAGCAGAGGGTCGGCGGTTCGATCCCGTCATCCTCCACCATTGTTTTTAAAAAGTTTATAAATTTGTGCCGGTTTAGCTCAATTGGTAGAGCAACTGACTTGTAATCAGTAGGTTGGGGGTTCAAGTCCTCTAGCCGGCACCACTGTTTTTAAATTGTCATTAGTTTGAATATCGGAGGGGTAGCGAAGTGGCTAAACGCGGCGGACTGTAAATCCGCTCCTTCGGGTTCGGCGGTTCGAATCCGTCCCCCTCCACCATTTATCATTGGACAATATTAAAATATATGTCCTTTTTATATTTTTGGGCTATAGCCAAGCGGTAAGGCAACGGACTTTGACTCCGTCACTCGTTGGTTCGAATCCAGCTAGCCCAGCCACGAGCCATTAGCTCAGTTGGTAGAGCATCTGACTTTTAATCAGAGGGTCGGAGGTTCGAATCCTCCATGGCTCATTTTTAAATTAAACCAAACACATAAGTGTTTGGTTTTTTGTCTTTCTATTCACAATATAATAAAGTATTTAAAATGAAAATGGCTCTTTTTAAATGCGTATAAAATGATTTATATTGCTGGTATACATTTTATTTGAATGATGGCTTGAAAAGATACATTAACATGGGTTGCCAATGATCTCACTGTGCGTCTACCTATCTTAGAAGATAAGATTCTTTAATCGTGTTTTTGTTTTTTGAATATTCGCATATATATGCATAGAAATGTTGAGTTGAGTCATCGATTTGGAAAAAGGTACAATATAGGGAAAATAGATAAGCGGTTGGGGAGGATTTTCATGAGAAAGCTGACTATTATTGGTATGCCGATGGATCTTGGACAAATGCGTAGAGGCGTAGATATGGGACCTAGTGCTATTCGTTATGCGGGAATATTTGAAAGATTATCAAAGCTATTTTCTACTATAGAAGATTGGGGAGATATTGCAGTAGGAAGACCAGAAACAATAATAGATAAACAAAGTAATCTTAAAAATCTTCATTTAATAGCAGAAAAAAATCAAATGCTTGCAGAAATGGTAGATAAAATTATTCAATCAAAGTCTTTTCCACTTGTGTTAGGTGGAGATCATAGTATCGCAATCGGCACATTAGCTGGTTTAGCTAAGCATTATAAGAATTTAGGCGTCATTTGGTATGATGCACATGGAGATTTAAATACAGCAGAAACTTCCCCATCTGGGAATATTCATGGGATGCCACTTGCTGCTAGTTTGGGATATGGTCATGAACGTTTAACCAATTTACTAGGAATTTCACCTAAAATTAAACCAGAGCATGTAGTGATTATTGGTGCAAGATCTTTAGATGAAGGTGAGCGCAGGTTAATAAAAGAGTTGGGAATTAAAGTGTTTACGATGCATGAGATAGACCGGATGGGGATGACGAAAGTAATGGAAGAAACAGTTCGTTATTTAAAGGACAAAACAGATGGGGTCCATCTATCCCTTGACCTAGATGGCTTAGATCCTAATGATGCGCCAGGTGTCGGAACACCAGTACCAGGAGGAATAAGTTATAGGGAAAGTCATTTAGCTATGGAAATGCTAGCTGAATCAGGGCTAATTACTTCTGCTGAATTCGTAGAGGTCAATCCTATATTAGATGAAAGAAATAAAACGGCGGCGTTAGCAGTAGCATTGATGGGGTCTTTATTTGGGGAAAAATTACTATAAAGTTTATAGAGGTAACTTTATTCCAAAATCCTAAAAAAGTAGGAATGGAAGTACACTATTTTTCATATCATAAGTGGATTAAATGGAATAAAGTTACCTGATTATTATTTAATAGTTAATTCACTACTTAATTTTTCATATTTATTTAATAGCAAATCTAATTTTGTGCTTATGTCAACAACTGTTGGGTGTGAAAAAGAAGTGGTGTTTGCCAAATAGATCATCATTTCTCGATGTTCATCAATGTCTTTTAATAGTTTTCTATCACTCAATTGTTTCACCCTCTATATGTTTTTTGATTATTTCTCCATTAAATATAAGCTCCATTAATCCAATAATGCTTGTCTTGATTTTAGCATATTATTACTCTTTTTATAACCAATTCTAAAAATTTTAAACATTATGTGGCATTATTTGTTAAAATAAGAATGAGTATCCTAAAAAAGATAGATGTGCATTATAGGGAGAATTTTCACTTCTTAAAAAGTGGTATATTTTTTTTGTTCTTTGTTCTACAGATAAATTATTTAATATATATAAAAGTAATATGGAGCGCTCGATTACATGCTGACTCACGCAAATGTAAGGGAGAAAGAGGGAAACATGAGAGCTAAGCTTAGGAGGTCATAAGAGGTCAAATGCTAGGTAATGGAAATGAAAGTTATTTTAAGCTGTTCACCTATAGAAACATAATGAACGAAAACAGTTTATTTTTTTAATACATAATAAAAAATTTTTTAAGAAAAAATGAAACCTTTCCTGCTGTCGATTCGTAAATCGATTAGCCGCACTAGAGCGGAGGTAAATAGATGGAAGCAATCGTAAAAAAAAGGATTCAACAAGTTTTAAAAGGGGATAAAAATGCATTTGGTGACATAATCGAGCTATATAAAGATAAGGTGTTTCAAATTAGTTATCGGATGCTAGGAAATAGGCATGAAGCGGAGGATATAGCACAGGAAGCTTTTATTCGTGCATATGTTAATATCCATCGATATAATATGGAATATAAGTTTTCGACATGGCTATATCGGATTGCAACAAACCTATGTATTGACCGTATAAGAAAAAGAAAGCCAGATTATTATCTTGATGCGGAAGTTCCGGGTACAGACGGCCTTAATATGTATTCGCAAATTCCGTCAGATGGCAGATTGCCTGAGGAAGATGTGGAAGGCATGGAACTACAAGCAATGATACAACAGGAAATTTCAAAGCTTCCTGAAAAGTATCAGGCAGTTATCGTTTTAAAATATATCGAAGAACTTTCTTTAAACGAGATAAGTGAGATTCTGGAGCTTCCTTTAGGAACAGTTAAAACACGCATTCACAGGGGAAGAGAAGCGTTGAGAAAACAATTACGGTATGTCTGATAAAGAAGGTGAAATTAATATGACATGTTCAACAAAGATTTTTTCCTATATGCATCAATATCTTGATGAAGAAATAGAAGAAGTGCATTTGAAAGAATTAAAGGAACATTTAGACCAGTGTGAAGAATGTGCAGCACATTTTCATGAACTGAAGAAAACGATCGCATTGGTCCAAAGCACTTCACATATCCAGGCACCAATGAACTTCACGGAGAATATACTTGATAGGTTGCCAGAAGAGCCAAAACAAGTAAGAGTGAAGCGTTGGCTAAGGCACCATCCTATGCTTGCTGCAGCCTCATTATTTTTAATTTTAATGGTGTCTAGTTTAATGTCAGCATGGAATGAGGATCATCAATTTTCTGTTTCGAAACAACCCAATATACTAGTAGAAAATAATACAGCTATTGTTCCAGAGGGAGAAACAGTAAAAGGTGATATTATTGTTCGAAATGGTGATATTAAAATAGAAGGACAAGTTGAAGGAAATGTAACAGTCATTAATGGGAAAAAATATATGGCTTCTGCCAACCAAGTGACTGGAGAAATAAAAGAAGTGAATGAAGTATTCGAGTGGCTTTGGTACCATATAAAGAAAACCGTGACCGACTTTACGGAATTATTTACGAAAGACAATAAAGAAGAAAATAGCCTCCCTGCAATTTGATGATTGCAGGGTTCTTTTTATTATGTAAAGGGATAAATATAACTGCTTCTGAATTACTATATCTCCAAATAAACATACTACTTTTAAATAAGAAGTCCGTTTATCTTTCTGGTAAAAAGAGGGCTAATTACAATGGAGACACATATACTAATTAGTGGACAATGACTGTTTCTTGCCAGTTGGTTGTGCTTTTCTTTGTATTAATTTGAATTGTGTTATAATATGATAATTGTAGGTTTTTCATCCCGCTATATTATCAATATGGAGGGCCATAATAAACTATTTAAGGTAGCAACTTTTGAAATATATACTTTGGAGGAAGGAAAATGTCGTTTGTAGATTTCCCTTTTTTAAAATATTTAGCGAATACAGTAGACATTATCCTTGTTTGGTATGTCATTTATAAAATTTTCACCATCATACGCGGGACAAAAGCTGTCCAGTTGTTGAATGGGATATTTGTTATTCTAATCATAAAGATGTTAAGTGACTATTTCCAATTACAAACATTAGGCTGGATGATGCAGCAGGTAATACAGTGGGGTGCATTAGCACTTATTATTATCTTCCAGGGAGAATTAAGAAGAGCTCTAGAGCAACTGGGGAGAGGGAAATTCTTCTCGAGGTCTGTGGTTCAAGAACATGAGCTACAACAGCAATTGGTAGAGTCCATTGTAAAGGCAGTAGACTATATGGCTAAACGACGTATAGGAGCATTAATTACGATTGAAAGAGAAACAGGAATGAGTGATTACATAGAAACAGGAATTGCTCTTGACTCAAAGATATCATCAGAGCTATTGATCAATATCTTTATTCCGAATACTCCACTTCATGATGGAGCTGTCATTATACAAAAAACGAATATCGCCGCAGCCGCATGTTACCTTCCTCTATCGGAAAGTCCTTTTATTTCAAAAGAGCTTGGAACTAGACATAGAGCTGCCTTAGGTATTAGTGAAGTCACGGATAGTTTGACCGTTGTGGTTTCAGAAGAAACGGGTTCTATCTCTATAACGAAAAACGGTGATTTGCACAGAGAATTAAAACTAGATGCTTTCAGAGATATGTTATCTAGTGCCTTGATAACACCTTCTACTAAACAAACCACTACAAGTAAGTGGAGCTGGAAGGGGAAGAAAAATGAATAAACTGTTTAATCATGTGATAGGTAAAAATTGGTTTACTAAAGTATTGTCGTTGGCTTTTGCCCTCTTACTTTTTTCCTATGTATATGATCCCAACGAAAGTTCAACAGATGTTAACGTTCCTAGTGATTCGGAAACAGCTATTTTAGAGGATATTCCGGTAACGGCGTATTACGATACTGAAAATGTTGTTGTAACAGGTATACCAAAAACGGTTACGGTAACGTTGAAGGGACCAACTGTTCATATACAACAGGCAAAACTCAAAAAGGACTTTGAAGTATATGTTAATTTAGCAAATGCAGAACTAGGTAGTAAAACTGTTCCACTGCAAATAAAAGATTTATCCGAAAAAATTAAAGCTACAATTGATCCAGAAACAATTAAAGTTACGCTGAAGGAAAAGGTAACAGAAGAATTCACCGTGGAAGCTGAATATAGTAGTAGCTCTATTGAGGATGGCTATACAGCTGAAACAGCAATAGTTGAACCAAAAACAGTTAAGGTTACAGGAGCAAAAGATGATATAGAGAAAATTGCTTATGTCAAAGCAAATGTAAATCTTGATGGAAACATAAATGAGTCGGTTAGTCAGCAAGCGAAGGTTTCTGTGTTGGATAGTAGTCTGAATAAATTAAATGTGCAAGTGGAACCAGAAACAGTGCAAGTGAATATTCCTGTTAAAAGAACAAGTAAAACAGTACCTATCAATATTGTGGAGCAAGGCACGCCGCCTGAAAATATAACGATTGATTCCATTACATTAGATAAAAAGGAAGCAACCATAAGTGCACCAGAAGATATTTTGAAAGAAGTGGAAAGCACAAGAGTTGAGGTTGATCTAAGTGAAATTGAAAAAGATGAGGAATTAACATTGCCAGTTATCATATCCAACGGTGTAACAGCTGTCGATCCTGAGCTTGTTAAGGTAACGGTGAAAGTAACCGTTACGGAAGAGCAGCAGGATGCGGACGAGGAGGAGCAGGAGAATCAGGATTCAGAGGAAGCCGCAGCTGCTGAAAAGATAGATACCAAAACGGTAAGTAGTGTACCAATTACTGTTCAAGGACTGAATAGTAATCTGGAAGCAACCATTGAGAATCCAAAAAGTAGTAGTACAAGTCTTCGCATTTCTGGAGAGGAAAACAGAATCAGGGATTTAAGTGCCTCTGATTTTAATCTCTATTTAGATTTAACAGGGATGGATGATGGCAAGCACGAAGTACCTATTACAGTAGATGGGCCTGAAGATATAGATTGGGAACTTGCTATTGATACAGCAAGTGTGTCCATTACGAATAAAGAAGCTTAACAGAAAACGTGATCTATTACTAGTTAGAAGGAGCGATATAGAAATGGGTAAATATTTCGGTACGGACGGAGTACGAGGTGTGGCAAATAGTGAACTGACACCAGAAATAGCGTTTAAGCTAGGAAGATATGGTGGTTTCGTCCTAACAAAAGACCATGATAGACCAAAGGTATTAATCGGACGAGATACTCGTATTTCCGGACACATGCTGGAAGGTGCGCTTGTAGCAGGATTACTTTCCATCGGTGCAGAGGTAATGCGCTTAGGTGTTATTTCTACACCAGGTGTTTCCTATTTGACAAAAGCTTTAGGAGCACAAGCTGGAGTAATGATTTCTGCATCGCATAACCCGGTCGCAGATAATGGAATTAAATTTTTCGGTCCTGATGGCTTTAAGCTCTCAGATGAGCAGGAGTTAGAAATTGAAGCACTAATCGATAAAGAAGAAGATACATTGCCTAGACCAACTGGTGCTGACCTTGGTCAGGTGGATGATTATTTCGAAGGTGGTCAGAAGTATCTACAATTTTTAAAACAGACAGTGGATGAAGAATTTGCAGGCATTCATATTGCCCTAGATTGTGCACATGGAGCAACATCATCCTTAGCAATGCATTTATTTGCAGATTTAGATGCTGATATTTCTACAATGGGTGCGTCACCAAATGGCTTAAACATTAACGATGGAGTAGGTTCTACACATCCAGAGGCACTAGCTAAATTTGTTTTGGAAAAAGAAGCAGATGTCGGATTAGCCTTTGATGGTGATGGAGATCGTTTGATAGCTATAGATGAAAATGGAGATATAGTAGATGGCGATCAAATAATGTATATTTGTGCAAAATATTTAAAAGAGACAGGAAGACTAAAAAATAATACAGTAGTATCTACCGTAATGAGCAATCTAGGCTTCTATAAGGCGTTAGAACAACATCAAATCACAAGCATTCCAACTGCTGTTGGTGATCGTTATGTAGTGGAGGAAATGCGTAGTAACGGCTATAATCTTGGTGGAGAACAGTCAGGACATATCATTTTTCTTGACTTCAACACAACAGGTGATGGTCTTTTAACTGGATTGCAATTGGTTAACATCATGAAAGTTACAAAGAAAAAATTATCCGAACTTGCAGGAGAAATGAAAAAATTCCCGCAAAAATTAGTGAATATTAGAGTCACGGATAAATTCCATGTCACAGATAATGAAAAAGTAAAAGAAGTTATTGCTAAAGTGGAAAAAGATATGAATGGAAATGGTAGAATATTAGTTCGTCCTTCTGGAACAGAGCCACTTGTTCGTGTTATGGCTGAAGCTCCAACAGAAGAATTGTGTGAGGCTTATGTGAATGTCATTTCTGAAGTAGTTAAAGAAGAAATGGGTTTGCCAGAAGAATAAGCGTATAATAACAAGGAGCTTATACTAATATCTATGCAATTAGGAACGAATTTAGCACGGTAGAATACATTATTAGGGTGAAGGACATTTCAGAAGGAATGTTATTCACCCTATTATTTTTCCACTTTCGTGTCGGAAATGTATCCTACTTCACTTAGTGAAATAAAAATTTACGATTTTGTCATAGGAATGTATTTGACGGAAAGATTCTAGGTAGGGTATGATTAAATTGCTTTTTGAAAAAGCGAAACTATTAACAAGGAGGATAGGAGTGAAAATAGGAAGTGAAGCGCCTGGACTAGTGATGGACGACACGAAACTAGTTGACGAGGAGGAGGTTTATCGATTTTTCGGCGGATGCCTCCCGGTTGTGTTAGCCAATCGTAAGTACTACTTTAAAACATTAAGGCAACTTAATGCACAAAGAGTAGGGCATGCTAACAACAAGAGCATTACTTTTAAGTAGTATCGTTTACATTGTTCCGTTTATATATGCTTATCCGAAGGGAATAGAAGCATGGATGGGAAAGTAACAATGGATAGTGATAAGACTTATAAAAAAAATAATCAGAGGTAAGGGAGCAAGTTTGTTCCCTTAAATAGTGACTTCTTGCTCCCTTAGAACGGAGGAAAAGAAGTATGTGCGGAATTGTTGGTTATATTGGAAACCAGGATGCGAAAGAGATTTTATTAAAAGGTTTAGAAAAACTTGAATATAGAGGCTATGACTCAGCTGGTATTGCATTAAGCAATGGAGAAGGAGTTCAAGTATTTAAAGAAAAAGGACGAATTGCGGACCTTCGTAATATTGTGGATGAAGAAGTATTCGCACCAGCAGGAATTGGTCATACACGCTGGGCAACACATGGTGTACCAAGCAGATTAAATGCTCACCCACATAAGAGTGCATCAGAGCGTTTCACTATTGTTCATAACGGAGTAATTGAGAACTACGACTTATTAAAGAAAGAATATCTTGCTGATAGTACTTTAAAAAGTGATACAGATACAGAAGTAGTAGTTCAACTTATTGAACATTTTGTAGAAGCAGGAAGCGATGTAAAGGCAGCATTTGTTCAAACATTAAAATTATTAAAAGGGTCTTATGCTTTTGCTTTATTAGATGAGCAAAACAAAGACGTGATATATGTAGCAAAAAATAAAAGCCCGCTATTGATCGGTTTAGGTGAAAGCTTCAATGTCATTGCAAGTGATGCAATGGCTATGCTACAAGTAACAGATCAATATGTGGAATTAGTGGATAAAGAAATTGTTATCGTGACAAAAGACAGTGTAACAATTGAGACTTTAGAGGGAGAAATTATTTCCCGGGAAGCATATACAGCAGAATTAGATGCTAGTGATATCGAAAAGGGAACATACCCTCACTATATGTTAAAAGAAATTGACGAACAGCCAGTAGCTATTCGCAAAATCATTCAGGAATATCAAGATAAGGATGGTAAGCTAACGATTGATCCAGCAATTGTTGAAGCAGTAAATGCTGCAGATCGTCTATATATTGTTGCTGCTGGTACATCTTATCATGCCGGTCTTCTTGGAAAGCAATTTATTGAGAAATTAGCAAAAATTCCAGTTGAGGTTCATGTTGCAAGTGAATTTAGCTATAATATGCCATTGCTTTCGGAAAAACCATTGTTCATTTTCATTACACAAAGTGGAGAAACAGCAGATAGTCGCGCAGTACTTGTACAAGTGAAGGAAATGGGTTATCCAACGCTAACCATTACAAATGTACCAGGCTCCACATTGTCTCGTGAAGCTGACCATACCTTATTATTATTTGCTGGTCCTGAGATTGCTGTAGCATCAACGAAAGCATATACTTCGCAAATGGCTGTATTATCTATCCTTGCAGAAGTAATGGCGAAAAGCAAAGGCTATGACGTTGATCTTGACCTTATTCATGAACTAGGCATCATTGCAAATGCAATGGAAGTTATTTTTGAAGATAAGGAAGAGCTTGAGGCAATCGCTAAGGAATATCTTGAAACCTCAAGAAATGCATTCTTTATCGGACGTGGAATTGATTACTATGTTGGTTTAGAAGGTGCTCTAAAATTAAAAGAAATCTCTTACATCCAAGCAGAAGGTTTCGCAGGTGGAGAATTAAAGCATGGAACAATCGCTTTAATTGAAGATGGAACACCTATTATCGCATTAGCAACACAAGAAAGTGTTAACTTAAGCATACGTGGTAACGTAAAAGAGGTAGTAGCTCGTGGAGCAAATCCGTGCATCATTTCCATGAAAGGCTTAGAAATGGATGATGATCGCTACATCGTACCAACTGTGCACGATCTGTTAACACCCCTTATCTCTGTAGTACCATTACAATTAATTGCTTACTATGCAGCGCTTCATAGAGGCTGTGACGTAGATAAACCACGTAACTTGGCAAAGAGTGTTACGGTGGAGTGATTTGAAATTCTTTGTGGTATGAAACTTAAACCTTGGTACAGTGCAATTGTTACTGTACCAAGGTTTTTAATTTTTAACAAAATAAAGTTTCTTTAAAATTATTTTAGCTCGCGTTTATTTTCTTTTAAAAATTCTTTATAATTTTCTCCCCATTTGTCTTCCTGTAACTTTCTCGGTTCGCAAGTAACTTTGTTCTTCCCTGCTGTAACTAAGTTGGTTTCTGAGTGGGAAAAGAACGATGAGAAGAACATGAGATACAATATGTACTTGTATATAGCTGTCTTATTCTTCTTCCCCACGCTAAAAAGTCGGTACCTACTGCTAAATAGTTGGTATCCAGAGTGGAAGGAAGAGTGACGAAATAAGAGCAGGCGAACAATATGTACTCAATCAATAATCAATCGTAAAATCAATGCGAATCAAGGCTGGATCCAATACGGGTCCAGTCTTTTCTATTTTGTTCAATATCCCCTCAATCCCTTGTTCAATATAGAAATGATAATTTAAATATGTACAAACGTGCTTGAATAAAGATGTACAAAATTGATTATGAATTACATACTAATATTGGGTGATTAGTATGTACATAAAGTTAAATATTGAAACAGATTTTGAGATTAAGAGTCTTTCAGATTTAGGAAAATTCAAACAAGTAATGGAGCAGTTAAAGATGAAAATTAATAAAAGTGAATTAGCTAGGGAATTAGGGGTAGATCGTAGAACAATCGATAAATATCTCAATGGGTTTATTCCAAAACGTACAAGGAAAAAGGCATCTATGCTTGATGAATATTATGAAATTATAGCCGCACTTTTATCGGAGGATTCGAAACAGAAGTTTTATTATCGGAGGGTGCTTTGGCAATATTTAAAAGATAATCATGGTCTTGATTGTTCGGCTTCTACATTTAGGGCGTATATAGCTAGAATACCAGAATTTAAAGCTTATTTTGATGAGGACAAAAAGATTGCCTCCCCCAAAGGGGCAGCTCGTTTTGAAACAGCACCAGGTAAACAAGCACAACTAGATTGGAAAGAAAGTATTCTATTTGATACTAAGGATGGTCAACAGGTAGAAGTGAATGTGGCCGTTCTTGTTCTTTCTTATTCAAGGTTCCGCACGTTCCATCTAAGTATCTCTAAATCACAAAGTACATTGTTTTCGTTTTTAACGGAAACATTTGAAGCACTTGGTGGTGTTCCTTCAGAGATAATTACGGACAATATGAAAACAGTTATGGATGAAGCTAGAACAGAATTTTCTAGCGGAAAAGTGAATAATAAGTTTGCACAATTCGCTAACGACTTTGGTTTTAAAGTAAAACCTTGTGTAGCAGGCAGACCACGTACAAAAGGAAAAGTAGAAACAACGATGAAACTATTAGATGAAATTCATGCTTATCAAGGTCAACTGACCTTAGAAGAATTACACCGATTTGTACAGGATTTATGTAATCGAGTCAATCATGAGGTACATCAGGGGACTGGCAAGATACCAGTATTAGAATTTAAAAAAGAAAAGAACCTCTTACACCAGCTACCAACTGTCCAAGTAAGAGATTTCTATCGAATCAATCATAAGCTTGTAAAGGTGAATGCCTCCAACATGATTTCTTACAAATCGAATCAATACTCGGTACCAGCAAAATACCAAGGAAAGAGAGTTGGACTACAAGTGTATGATGATCAAATATGGGTTTATTATAACACGGAGCTCATCGCACAACATCCCTTAAGTGGGAAGAAATTAAATTATCAAGAAACCCACTATCAGGAATCACTAGGGGTTTCTATGCCTAACTATCCTAATATTGATGAGTTAGCGAAAAAGAACTTAGCAGCGATTGGAGAAGTGTATAAATAATGAATCAAGTAACAACAAATCATCAGCAATTATTAAAGAATCTAGAGTATCTGGGGCTTAAGCAAATGACGTTACATTTAAATGAAGTCATAGACTTTAGTGTAAATAATCAATTGTCCTTTAATGATACTTTGATTAAATTAACGAACTATGAAATTGATGTCCGAGAGCAAAATATGACACAGGCAATGGTGAAAGTAGGTGCATTCCCACATCGTAAAGAAATAACTGATTTCGATTTTGATTTTCAACCCTCCATTAACCGACAACAAATCTTAGATTTTTTAACGCTCCGTTTTATAGAGGAGAATGAAAATATCGTTTTCTTGGGTACAAGTGGTGTTGGAAAGACCCATTTGGCCACTTCAATCGGAATTGCCGCAGCGAAGAAACGAACTAGTACTTATTTTATTAAGTGCCATGATTTAATCCAGAATTTGAAGAAAGCACGGTTGGAAAACCGTTTAGAAAGTCGTTTAAAGCATTATGCCAAGTACAAGCTTTTAATCGTAGATGAAATTGGTTACTTGCCAATAGATGCGGAAGATGCGAAGCTCTTTTTTCAGCTCATTGACATGAGATACGAAAAGAAAAGTACGATTCTCACTACAAATGTAAATTTCAAAGAGTGGGATACAATTTTTCAAGAGACTAAACTAGCGAATGCGATTTTAGATCGTATTTTACATCACGCAACTGTCGTAACCATTGTAGGTGATTCTTATCGATTAAAGGCTCATTTAACGCAAGAAAACGAGTGATTTTGTACATCCTTACGCAAGCAAAATTGTACATATTTGTGTTGACATTTATACTCTTAATTCTTCTTTCCATTATGGAAGAACTAAGTTACAATGTCCGAATATTCTATACAAGCCGGAAGGGGAAAAAGAGGGGGAAATCGGGTGATTTGGGGAAGAACAATAAAGCAGAAGGAAGAGTAATGGAATGAAGAGTTAGGAGGTAAGAGGCTTAGAATGGCAAGGGTTTGAGGGGAGTGAGGGGGAGAGGAAGGCGGGGAAGGACTTTTTAGCAGGGCAATAAATCCGTGTCAAACCAAAATAAAGTTTGCAGAATGAGAAAAAAGTCTGCTTAATAAGAAAAAAGTTTGCACAAAGTCTCGTGGTGTATCCAGAATATGGGTATAATTACGGGGCTTATATGTAGCTGTCTTATTCCACTTCCCCATGCTAAAAAGTTGGTTCCCACTGCTTTATAGTTGGTATCCAAACGGCAAAGGAAGCGGTCAGAGCAGCGGTCAGATTTTTATGTATTCAATCGTTTTTCAATCGGTTTTTTCAATCAAAAATCAATATCAATTCGGGGCGGGTCCAATAGGACTTCGTCCCTTTTCTTTTTTACCAATAGCCCCTCAATCCCTTGACCACTTGGGGTTCATAGCGTGTTCAGTTGTTTTTCATATCGTTTTCTATACAGTTCGAAAGAACACGGGTTAGAAGAAAGAGAGTGCTGAGAAAAGAGGTTTTTTCAGGCTCTTTTTTCATGTTTTTTTCTTATTTCTGTTCCCGTTCAGGGAATATCTATTTAACATTGGCAGAATATTCGATACAAGCCAGAACAGAAAAAGGAGGGCGAAAATGGGGGTTTTGGGGAAGAACAATATAGCAGAACGGAATGAAGAAAAAAGGCGAGATAAGAGGGTTGGGTCTTAGAGTCGCAAGGGTTTGGGGGGAGTGAGGGGGAGATGAAGGCGGGGAAGGACATTTTGGCAGGGGAATATAGTTATTAACTTGTTGTTTTATTTTTACAACACATATAATGTCCCAGTATATTGAAGGTACACTACTAGCTGTAGGTTAGATGAGTTTTGATTAATGATGTCTGTAGTTGTTGAATATGACTATCATTTTTAATTAGTTAATTTGATAGTAACTTCAAGGCGTAATTATAGAGGCTCACACAGTATATATCAATTCTAATTAAAAATGGAGGTTTATGTATGAATACGAGAAAAATGGCTATGGAAAGTATTATCGAGTTTATTGAGTCTGATGAAAAATGTGCTTTATTAACTGGGACTTTTCAAAATGAGAAACATCCTTTAGTTTTAAGGACTATAAATGATTTATTCAAAGGGAGCAGAATATTATTTAGAGCCAACTCAATGCAGAATTTAAGCACATTCTTTAGGGCTAATAAAAACTTTAAGACGGGTGTTGCATACAATTTAGGAAGTAACACAATGTTTGTTGACACCATTAACCCTCGAACATGGAGGAGTTCTCCTAACAGTTTCAATTTCGCTGTTGTTTATCCGTTTGATTCTGTAACGAAAGACAGTAATAAACAGAGCATTATGGATGATTTATTTAAGCACAGAAATATTGAAAAGATATTTTTAGTTAGTTGGACAGATAATATAGACTTTTCTTGGTCTGATGAATATGTTGATCGGAAAATTACCTTCGATGCGGAAGAGGAAAAGCCTGAATACCATCAAAGGATGATTGATCTATTAACGAAAAATAAGGATTGGTAGAAGTACTGTCGATAAAGAAACGAATAAGGAGGATTGCATGAATAAGTTTTTCCGAAAGCCGTCTAAGGTTGCGTTAATTTCCCTAATCGCTACTATAGTTGTTACTGTTTTACTCTTGTGTGTATTGAGGTTATCAGGAGTAGATTCAAGGATTGTACATATGATTGGTAAAGCGACAATTGCAATTTCTTTACTTTTCTTAATGCTTAACCCATTATTTGGCTTTATCTATTCATTTTTCGTTAAAGGAAAAAGTAAAATTCTGTATATCCTGTTGCATTTAGCTTGCATATGCACAATTTCAGTTTTAGCGTTTACGGCTTTTATGTTTCGATACTTTGTACCTTTTGCTCCATAGAAACCTAAAAATGAGGTTATGAGGGGGTGTGAGAAATTCCAAAAGTGTCAGCTATGTTGGGAGTAATTTCAGGGGCGTTTTCAATTTGCTTATGGGTTATCTTTAGCTTCTTCAATCCTTATTCAAATACAACTGATATTGAACCCATTTTAAATACGTTTTTCATGCTATGTATTCCTGCTTGTTTAGCAATTATTTCTTCTTTAATCTCTAAAAAAGTATTATTGTTAATTGCTTTTATATGGTCGTTACCAATCAGTTTATATGTAAAGATGACTCCAAGCATTTTTGCTTTATTTGGGGTTACATGCTTTGCCTATTTACTCAGCTATTTCTTGATGTATTTAAAGAAATGAGGAAATCGGTGTTCAAATGATATATTCAGAGAGATTGAGGTGATTATTTGAAAATGGCAATTCCAATTCTCGTTTGTATAATCATTGGTATTATATTTATAGGCTCATTTCCTTCGATAACAAGTGCTTGTTCGTGTGCAGAATTACCAGGTGTAGAAGAAGAATTTGAACGTTCAAAAGCCGTATTTAGTGGGAAAGTTATTGATATACGAGAGAAACGAAGTTTAAAAGGATATACGACTAAATCAGTCCTCTTTGAAGTAACGAACACCTGGAAGGGTGTAGAGCAATCACAAATAATCATTACCACTGGACAAGGTGGTGGAGACTGTGGATATGACTTTAAAGAAGGGGAAGAGTATTTGGTCTATGCTTACGAATCAACTATGTATGGAAAAAAAACGCTTGTAACAATCATTTGCGATCGTACGAATGAATTGGGTTCCTCAGAGGAAGATTTGGCGATACTTGGGGAAGGACAGCCTCCGATTGAAGAAGTTGATTTAACAGATAAGCAGGAAGGAAATGGGTTATATATATGGGGTGCAGTAGTTATAGCCATCGGTATTGTTTTATTTTTCGTATTTAAGAGACGCACAAGGTCAAATAGTTAAGGGAGCGATTGTCAGTGATTAAAGACCTGTTATGCAAAGTTGATACACTAATGTAATAATTATGTAATAGACTGGTAATCTGTTTCCCTCAATTTCCAAAGTTGTGTTACCATAATATTAACAAATATTAGGGAATTGGTAAGCGAGTGAGGAACATTGGTTGTATTAGAAGAAAAAGGGAACATAAAGACTCTTGTTCCATCTCACAGTTTATGTGAAACAGACTTAGAAGAGTTAATTAATGAATATGAAAAAGAATTACGCTATTTTGCCTACAAAATTGTTCGTGACTGGATAATAGTTGACGATATTATGCAGGAGGTATTCATTAAGATATTTCTAAAGTTGGACTCGTTCGAAAAAAGATCTTCTATTAGATCGTGGTTATATAAAATTACTTATAATCAATGCATCGATTATTTTCGAAGTAAAACGATAAAATCTCCTATGTTAATTGAATATCTCGAAGAAATTAAAGTAGCAAATACTGACTCGGCAGAAATTGAAGCAATAGAAAAGTTTGAGAAGGAATGGTTATGCCACACAGTTAATTCTTTACCTAACCAATACAAGGAACCGATTTTACTTTTTTATTTTAAACAGTATTCCTATAAAGAAATTAGTGAGACTTTAAATGAAAATATTGGTGTCATTAAGAATAGACTTTTTAGAGGAAGACGTTTGCTAAAGGAAAAATACTTCGATTATCAAGTTAGCTATGATCGAAAAGGAACGGAGTTATAACAATATGAATTCTTTTATTGTGATTATCATAATTGTTTTAGCTATTATTGCGGATTTCTTTTGGTTCGATGTTGATAAAAAAAGATGGGGATGGATGAAGAACTGGTCAAATCTCCAAAAGGTTTTATTCTTCTCAGGTTTTGCAGTTGTTTCAGGATTAATTTACGTTGGATTGAGTTTAGGTTTTTTCTAAAAACGTGGGCATTATCACTGGGATAATGCCCTTATTTATTGAATTTCCCTTTTAAAATTCTGCCACAAATCCCAAAGAGTAAATTTAGTTAAATGAAATAGTCAAAATAATTGAAAAATGTGATACCAAAATCATTTAAGTTTCGTAGATACATAGTGAAAACAATTTTTAACTAATTCTGGATAAAAGGATGTGTTCCTTATGATGAAAAGTAAAAAAATGTTATATCTTTCTCTTATTCTTTTTATTGCATCTCTTGTCCTAAATTTCCCTTTTCCACACGAAAGTCCTTATGGTGAGACTGTCGCATCGGTATTGAATATACCAGTTCAATCTGTTAATGGATTACATTATGTAGGAATTGCTTCATTAGCTTTATTGATTGCAAGTTTGTATTTCCTTACCAAATCGGTAGAAAAATATCATGGGCGTGTTGTCTTGGTTGCCATTGTTCTCGCTTTATTCGCACCATCGATGATTGCCAGTTCGTTTCAAAAAACATTTGCAACAGGTATTTATGCTGTTTCTTATGAGCGTGATTGGAGCAACTGTCAATTTGAAATGATCGGTGAAACAACATTGCGTGGAGAATGTGAACTTCCTTTTGAAAATTACAGTAGGAATGATGTCCAATTCACCATTGAATTTTATGAAAAATACTATTTTGAAGATGATGTACTCATGGTTTCACTCATGAACAACAATGATCCGTATGAGGTGAAGCTAAAGGGAAATGAAAGAAAAACAGTGAAAATTGAGTCAAATATAGACGTTTCAAATATGGAAAATCATATTGAACAGGGTAGTTCAACAGGTGTAAATATCATCATTAAGTCGGGAGAAAAAATAAGGAAACTTTAAAGTTGTTAAATTGAATAGAGGTGAAAACGCTTGAACTGTTGTTGTGATAGTGGAGAAACAAATGATTTAAAAATAGAAGGAGATGTTGGGGCAGATCCAATTTGGTGTAATAGGTGCGGTGGCAATCTCGACTTAGAAGATGTTCCGATTTCAGATAGATTAGCAGAGGAATTGTTGTCTTGGGCAACAAAGTATGGAGAATGGATTGATTGGGATTCAGATAAATTGCTTCCTAATGGGATTGAACTGGAAGATAAATTTAATCAAATGGGATTCGTATTAACGGAAAAGGTGAAACAAGAAATTGGCGGTAAATATAAAATAAAATTCATATCATCTACCAGTGCGAAATCTTATGCAAACAGGAAAAACGGTTTTAGATAGAGTGAGGACAATAGGATATGAGGTGATATTTATGAAAGAGGGAAAAGAAAAAAGGATTATTCCTGACGAATTTGGAAAAAGTTTTTTGAATGGAGAGTTTTCCACTATATATCAACAAACCTCTAAGGATTTTAAACAGTTGGTCATATTGGAGCAATTCATAGAGTTAGGAGAGTCTTTTAATCTTGAAGTTAAGCAGTATAACTTAGAAATGAGTAACCGTTTAGGTAAACATATTGAGCAATTTTTATGGTTAGACAATGAGAGGGAAAAGGCAATTAGTGTAGCATTTGATGAAGATTACACCATTCAAAGTCTGCTTCTTGCTCCATTTGTTTCTTATCCAGAAAGTGATAACCGATACACTGAGAATACTTATATCATGCCAATAAAAGAAGAATGGTTTGTTTTTTGGGGAGGAACAAATCAATTTATTAATTACCATTATGTTTATGAAACTCAAAGATACGCATATGATTTGGTCATTATGAAAGATGGTCAATCCTATCGTGATGCACCTACTAAGAATGAAAACTATTATGCTTTCAATAAAGAAATAGTCGCTCCGTTTGATGGCGAGGTGGTAAAAGTAATAGAAGGTGTGAAGGACAATGTGCCAGGTGAAATGGATGAAAGTCAGCCAGAAGGAAATTGTGTTGTGATTAGACATCCAAATAATGAATACAGCATGCTTGCCCATTTAAAACAAAACTCGATTCTTGTTAAGGTTGGAGATCATGTACAACAGGGGCAAGTGATTGGATTATGTGGAAACTCTGGAAATTCCTCAGAGCCTCATTTGCACTTTCAAGTCATGGATTCGTTTGATTATTATACTGGTAAATCTATTCGTATCCAACTTGAAGGTAGTTCTGAACCAATCCAAGGAGAAGTAGTTAGACCATATAATTAATCTATTTAGTATAAGAACTTTCTAATTTTCCTAAAAGTATAGTAGAGCTATAGTTATTGATGCGGTATCTGAATGTTTCAAAATAAGTTGCAAGTGAGGTCATAGCGAATGGATTTAAGAATACAAGAATTAGTTGAGTTTACGCAGAAAAAGTTCGGACTAAGTAACTATTATTTACATGAACAACAGTTTTATCGGAGTGTAGATATCTTCAATGAGACAATTTATACATTGTCCATGGAGTGGTTCCCCAATGATGCTGTACAAGATGATGATGGACTAAATCCAGAGGGGACAGTAAGTTTTGAAATCAACTTGAAAAGTCTTAAATTTGAACGTATTTTTGCAAAAGGTAAGCCTTATGCAGAAGACGGGATTACATTTAGCAATCTTAATAAGGAAGCCGTTATAAAATGGGTTGAGTGTGAAACAGGATTATCGTATGGGGAACAATTCCAATGGGTAAGAGAAGATGAAGGGGAACTTAACTTTATGTCGTGTTTTGATGGTGTTGCCGTTTCACCTCCTGGATATATTGACATCAAGTTTAACGAAGAAGGGAAGCTCACTATGTTTTCAATGCATGGTGAATTTCCTTCAAAAGAGCTGATTAAGAAAGAAAAATATACTCTTTCTCTTGATCGATTAGAAGATTTGGGAAAGGAACAATTGAAGTTGATTGAATATCCTTCCTATGAACAGAAAAAATTATACCCTATATATGCATTGGAAGAGATTTTTGTTACAAATGATGGGACAACAACGATTCCGTTTGAGGTTTTTGCAGATGAAAATTATTTTTTGAATATCGATCAAACAATTTATTGGGATGAACCAATGAATCAACCGTTTGAACGGAAAGAAATCAAATGGATTGAAGATCTTACAGCAGAACAAGCATTTTCATGTGAGCCATCTCCTGATTCATTCCCCATTACAGAGATAGAACAAGAGAAATGTATGATAGCAGTTAAAAACCTTTTACGGCGGGAATATCCAAGTGAATCAGGGAATTGGGTAATAAAACACTGTTATCGTGATAAAGGGTATATTCTACTTACATTGAAAGCGAATATTCAGGATGTTCGTGTATTTCAGCGGAAAATAAAGGTCTTCATAGATCCAAAAAGTTTTCAAGTTGTAAATTACATGGATAGTAAACCGATGTTGGAGACCTTTAATGACTTTCAAGCACCTGACAAGGTAACAATCACAAAAGAAGAAGCCTATGAAAAACTTAAAGATTTGTTTGAGTTAAAATCTTACTATGTGTATGACTTTAAACAAAAACAATACGTTTTATGCGGGAAATTAGATTGCAAGTATGGGGTGAATGCATCAAACGGGGAAGTGATAGCGTTAGATGATTTGTAGCTTGATTGACGGTGATACGTATTTAACAGAAAGAATTGTTGTCTTGGGCAACAAAGTATGGAAAGGTGCCCCCAAATATGGATAAGAAGCCTAAATTAAAAAGATCAGACTTATTAAATAAAGATGATATTTGGAACGCCGTTAGTGATGTGCTACTTGAATCTGCCTATCAATTAGAAAATAAAGTAGCTTATGAAGCATTTACTGTTCTTCAATACTATTCCGAAATGGAAAGTGGAGGTCATGAAAGTTTTTTAAGATGGAATTCAGACCATGTAGAAGGAGTAGGAATCACTCGTTATTTGGAAGAACTGATCGGTGTTCTTGATAAAATAGATGCACATGAGTATGTACTGATTGAGAGAAAGTATGGAAAAGAAATGTGGGACTTGTACGTTGCCTTAGAAAATGACGAGATTGACGAAAAGGAATTTTATAGCGTTATCGAAAAAGCAGACAATGAATACTATCATCTCAATGAAAAACTGAGAGAATTATTAGAAACGTATTTCGTAAAGATTCACACTGACTTAATTGAAATAATAGAGTAGTAGATATATGGGGCATTGTAAAGTGTTTGTGTGTTTGTGTAAGTGATAGGAATGTTTGTAGAGCTGACGATAAAAGACAGTTTGAAAATATTGAGTGAGAGGAAGGAGGCTTCCAATGAACAACTCATTAGTATTAAGCCTACATCGGGCTTTAATCGGTGCAATTCCTGAAAATTTGAGAGGATTAAAAGTAATTTTAACAAATAATCGGCTGTTATGGCAGGCCTTTTTCGATCATGAGCCAACAGAGGATGAAAAGGAAGTGTTAAGTGTTGCTTGCACTGAAGTGTTATCTGATTTCCCTAACATTAATGAGGTTCAAGAGGAATACATCTTCCATCCAACACCATTAACTGTTAATACAATACACAAATGGGCATTTGTTAGATGGGAGCCTGAAACAGAACAAAAGAAATCAACGCATCAAAATAGGAGAAAAAATAAATGAAGTATGCAGACTATATTAACCCTGAAATATGGACTGGTGGATTTTATGAACTTTCAATTGAGTATCATCCATCAGGTGATCATAAAAAGCTAAATGATGCTCTGGACTCATTATACCAATGTGATTTTTTTAATGGAATGTGGGTAGAAAAAAGTGATTATCAAACGTCTCCTGTTCCTCTTCCTATAAATATTGAAGAGGAGAGTGTTCATTTATTTTATGGAACCATAACTCTAACAGCAAGTAATCAGTTACCTTGTGTGATTAGCATAATTAGGGTTCATGGTGAGTCTGATTGGTTAGATATTTCAATTCCACAAGCTATACTTGAAGAAAAATTTCCATATAGATATCCTCTTACAAAAGAGTTAAACCCTTGGCTAAGTAAGGTTGTTGAGCTGTATGCAAAGTTGGTTGAAACTATTTTTGAAAGTTCTCCTTTTACTATAGCAATCATTGGTGAAGAGATTTCAGGAGCGGATATACCCGAAATTAATCTGGAACATGTAACGATCATTACACATTCTCAATTGGAAACAAAACTTGGAATCAATAGAAAAAATGATTAAATGATGTGTTTGATTTATTCAAAAGGGGAGTGATTCATTGAATTATTGGAGAATAACAAAATATGATCCATTAAAAAGGAATGCTGATGGAAGTTATCTTGACCATGAAGAATGGACTTGTTTTTCAGAAGTTGGGACAAAGATAAGCATGGAGGAGTATGAGGCTACGGAGGAAAAGTACATAAATACTATCACGACATTTATGACGGAAATGGGTTTGAATAGAGTTTATGTAATTGCCTTAGAGCAAAGGTCTGACGAGATCAAACATCAAAAGGCGAATGAATTTCTATCAAAGATTTGGATAGGAAAAGCGGTGACTGCACAGGAAGTCCGAGAGTTAGTCAAGTTGACATTACGGAATGCCATTTGGTGTAAATTAGGCTATAAGAAGAAATTCTTTGTTCACTTTGGATACGATTATTATATGTACATTGGGGCGAGTGAAGACTGTACGGAAGCTATAGAGGTTGTTAAGGAAACGGGATTATTTGTCGAGGACTTCAAATCTCCTTACATAACGAATTAATAAAAAGTGGAGGATATTGATGGAGAAAACGCAAGTGATGGTGTATTTTAGTTTGTTTGCAGATGAATTTTCATTAGATGCTGTAACAAAACAATTGGATATAGTACCAACTGAAAGTTATAAAAAAGGTGACATCATAAAGAAAATATCTCCTACAGAAAATCATGTAAGAGGTTATACCCGTTGGAAGCTAAGTACAGGTTATCAAGAATCATTGGACGTTGGTGATCAGTTAAATTTAATTATCAATCAAATCGGGGGTAAGGCATCAATCATCAATGATTTAAAAAGGCGGTTCGGATTAGAATGTAGATTCACCATTGTCATCATAATGAACAACGGTTATACACCTGGTTTATATTTAGATGAATCTCTAATTGCATTTGCCAATAGCATTAATGCTGATTTTGATATTGATTTATACGCCAATCCCTACGATGAAATAGATGAATAGGTGAGGAAAGGACAAAAATAAGCGGTCTTTACCTTATAAGATGGATCAACAATGAATTTAATAAAGTTAAAGGAGAAGTAGGTGTCTTATTGGAAAATCGTATGGACTTAGTATCATTGCTTAGAAGCAAAAAAGTAAAGGTGACTGAAATAGACAAATGGGGAACATTTTTGAGGAAACGATGGGAAAACAATTTTGCCAATCATCTCAGCGATCAAGAAAAGAAATCTATTTATCTTTATGACTTTTTGTGGCACATATTTAGTTATGAGAAAAAGAATTGCTTAAAAGTAGAACAAGCCGACATAGCGTTTAACAAAAAGTCAAAGAAGTCCTGTTACGTTTTCTATCAACATTCTGATGATGCATTTATTCTTGAAAATGCTTCATTTTTAAATGCAAATGATTTCCTAAATGAAGCAGATGTGTACGTGGTAGATAAGGAATTCAACTGGACTTATGTAAAAACGCACGAAACGGGTTGGTGTGGGCCGTACTTTTGCCAAGAATAGTATGAATTGAGGTGTTCCATATAGAACTTTTAGAGTTGTACTACAAGAAATATACAGGTACAGTACAGGCATCAGATTATGTAGGATGGGCAAATTCTTATTTGTATTTGGATTTTCTCGAAATTAAGAAATTAGCCAGTATGAAAGGGAAATTAAATATATTTGAAATTGAAAAGATGTTTGTCGATGCAATAAATAGTATTCAAAGAGAAGCACCTTCTAAAGAACAATGTGTAGACTACCATTTAAAATGCCTACATTCACAATTATTAATGCCCAAAAAGAATGCTGTGTCAATTGTGAAAGAGATTTATGCTTGTACAATTGCAAACGATTTATTCGAAGAACAGATGAATTGGCAGGAGATCAGTGATGCCATAGATGACTTTCAGTACGGAGATAACGATTACGGCTATACCCTGGATAAGATCTATGAAATGATTGTTGCTCATGCACGTAATCTATGGCATACAAAAATAAGTAAGATCACGTTTAAGGAACTGATTGGACAGAAAGTTACCGCCATTGATTCAGAAGTTCATTTCATTATTAGGTTGGAAAAAGGGGCAATAATTATTGAATGTCCTTGGCGAATTCGGGATACAGGAGGAATATTGTTAGGAGAAACAGATATTCAATCTAACCAAAGTGAATGGAAATCGGTCAAAGAGCTATTGGTTGGTAAAAAAATTGAAGATATTCAGTTATTCGAACAGTGTCCACTTCTAATCGTACAATGTGATAATGTCTTTGTAGATGTCTTCCATGCCAGTTCCTTTTTTGACGGTTGGACTTTAACAGACGAAGGGGATTTCTATATATTTTCCATGCATGGTGGAAGTATTGCATAAATGGATTTGACGAATGGCACAAAAAAATTACCTTCACTGATGGTCAAAGCAACATGTACACAACGATTGTGAATTATTAAAATGTGTTGGATTTTATTAGAATCGCTTTTAAACAAATGGAAGCAAGTGTTGAAGAATATTGGGCTGTCTTGAATTGCTCTTTTTGAATGAGTAGCGTTGGCCAGTAATTTTTTGAAAATGCAAATATCGTATTTTAAGAAGGTGATAATAGTGGCTACTGTTTATATTTCAAGCATAAGCGGTCTTAATAAGTATGATGATAGATATGAAATTATAGGTGAACCTAAATACATATATCATATTGAAGTAAAAGAAATTGAGAAGCTGTTAATTGATTATCTACATGAAATAAATAGGTTTCCAATCCACTTAACTATAACTACCTATAACGATTATGATGAATTTGAAACATTATTGAAAAGGTTAGGCCAAGAGTATGAAGTAAATTCATTAGCTGATGTAGCATATGTTTCAACAGAAGATAGTGAAATGCTTAAATACCACGTTCCCCTATTTAAAGTGAAAATAACGGATGCAGTTGCCTTTGAATCGATCATTAGTACCTCTTTCTGGATGGCAGAATCGAATTGCACATTTATCCTTTCCTGTTCTGATAATGTAAGTATTATAAATAAGTTGGGGAAAGACTGGAAAGGTAAAGAGACCGAATACTCTACGATTTTAATAGATATGACTAAAGAATCAACGTCAATAGCGATTACCCATGATGCATATGGTTTTTTGCTATTTTCAGATTTAGAGGAAAACAAGTCCATTGAAACGATTGCACAGCGACTTCCCAATTATAACTATTGTAATAGGTAAGTGAGGTTTTATGGATTAGTTTAAGTAAATATGCAATTTATAAAAATGATTATCGTTGATGCTCGTTTCTGTCTCATTTGCAAAACAGAAAGGTAATTTATAATAGATGAAAAAGACAATTTTGCATGCAGTTATATTTTCGATTATTATTCATGTACTAATCCTTGGATTTACGATAATTAAAGGATACTTGCTGACAATATCTCATATTCCAAGCGACATAAATACTTATGATAATGTTCATATGCTCCAAAATGAGGTTGCGTTTGGTATTGTTTATAATTCAGGAGGTGCAGTGCTTTTAATTTTGTCATTTTTAGCGGGCATTGTTTGTTTTATGATAGGCAAATTTGTATTTGTAAGGTTAAGAGCTAAAGGATTGAAACAGTGATTCAATGAAAATATAATGGAGACACTCTTTCACTAAGGTCGTAGTTTAGTTGAAGAATAATTATTTAGATATCACAATTTAAAAACAAGGGGGGAGTTCATTGAAACGAGTTGGATTTATTTCGGCTATTGTAATTGTTATTTTGGTTGTTTTCATATTTGTAAATAAATTATACTATCCTTCTCTTCCAATTAATAATTTATCAGCTAAAGAGACGATTGAAAAATTGGAAAACTCCGATAGTAAAGTAGTAGAAATTGCAGTAGAAGGCGATACGATTTGGTATATTACCAGAACAGATAATCAAGGTGTTTTGATCGCTGATGAAAATATTAAACAAATGATCGGTTCTAAGGGATGGGAATTTAAAGAAAAAGATGGTAGTGGTCTGTTCTTTGAAAAAGAGGGAGAAAGATTAATTGCTACTACCCAAATGTGGAGTAAAAAATATGTTCTTGTTAAAGTTCAAAGTAAATTTAAAAAAATTTAGACCTTACTAAGCAAACGGAGGAATGTCGCATTTTTTCATAGAACAGGTTAGTTGAAGAGTGATTACGATAAAGGATGGGAGAATTTGAAGAAGAAAATTTGGTTTTCAGTTCTAATTTTAGTAATAGTTATTGGTGGTCTTTATTCCTTAGTAAAATTCAACCCGCCTATAGAAATTGGTACACTTGCTTCAAGTGAAGATAAAAAATCGGTTGTTGTCGGAATTGGTAATAAAGGGTTTCTCGAAGTGAAGAATTTAGACGTTTCAGTTAATAACAATGAAAAACCATCAAAATTAAAAGTACAAAAAAGTGATGCTGTACAAGGTTTCATTATAACGGATGATTTTGAAAATCAAGAATCAGAAAAATATGGATTTAAGAATATAGGGGATATTGTTCTTAAAAAAGGTACAGCCCCTTCTTCGTACTTTAATAAATTAGATGATGGTACTGCCACTAAGGATGATGAAATTTATGGTGTTAGTGTTATTCATCATGAGGCAATATTTAAGGTTGATATAAGATATAGCTATTTGGGGATTTCATTTAATGAAACGGTATTCTTCAACTAACAAAGAATACTAAATCTATTATCCTATAATTGAAAAAAGTCCTTTGTTCTTAGAAAACTCAGAACAGGTGATTAGATCAAAAGAAATGCTCCAATCCTTTTGGAATAAGAAAAGTGCCTTCTCTTATTGAAAAATACATATACAGAAATGGAATAAAAGTGATTCTTATACTGAGGTGATTAAGTGAAATATACTTGTCCTTGTTGCGGTTATAAAACATTAGATGAAAAACCACCTGGAACATATGCTATATGCAATATCTGGAAGATGACGGGATTCAGTATGATGATGTTGATTATGAGGGTGGTGCAAATACTCCATCATTAAGGCAGGCACAAAGAAACTACATCTTATTTGGAGCTTGCGAGGAGAAGTGTATGGAGTTTGTCAGAAAACCTAACGAAAAGGATGAAAAAGATTCAGAATGGCAACCGTTATAGTTTATTAAGGCATCAAATGTATTACACAATAAAAGGGAACGATTAAATAAAATAATCAGGAGATGGTTAATTGTTATATCAGCCTAAGTGGAGTAAAGCCAAGAAACATTTAAAAAGTTTTATCTGTGAGCCTTTGCGTACAAGGGTGGATTTTCAAGTCATTAATTATAGAAAAGCACATGATGGGTTAGGTCGGGCTGTCATTACTGTTGATAAAGTTGAGCAATTAAGTATGTGTACAATTACAGCAGAAAGAGAAGAGTATTATAGAGAAAGAGATATCAGAAGGAATCTGAATGATTTTGATTATGATGATGTAGCAAAAAATAGATTCATACAAGATCAAGCCCACACACAATTGAAAAAAGAAGGTATCTTTGCTCAATACGACTTCTTTTCTTCATTAGAGGAATATTTCAACTCTTCCATTGAAGAATCCCTAAAGTCATATGATATCCTAATTAAAATACTCTGTTTGTTAGACCGTAGAGTAGGAAAAAGAACATTGCATAATATGGAAGTGTCTATTTTAGGAGAACATGAATTAGTTAGATATTTTTATGAATTACGTTGTCAGGCAGAAAACATGCATATTGCTTCCGATTGTTCTTAGGCGGTTAGCTTTTCCCTACTATGTCTGCTTCTGTTAAAATTTAGTGTTTAGTTATTTTATCCTTATTATAATGCAATGCATGATACAGAAAAGTATTGAGAATTTTGAGCTATATGACTGTTCAGCAAACAGTGGTGATTATTATGATTATTGAAATTGATGGTTACTTTCAACAAGTTCTACTTACGGGTAAAAAGTGTTCAAAACAACAATTGGAGCAAATGTATCTCAAAGCCAAAGAATTGAACTTTGAGCAAAGGGATTTTTCTGACGTATTTTGCAAAATTTACAACTTTGAACAAATACCTTATTCAGAGGCTATTAAGGTGGACTTTGTTATAGATACTGATACCGATAGAATTTACTCGCCTACATATTAATAACAGTAAGCTAACTATCTACCTAATTGAAATGAGATGAAAAGTGTGAATGAGTTTGTCATTAAAGGTAAAGAGGGCTTTATACGAATTGAGTTAAAAGAAGTATTTGGCTTTCCCGATTTGACAAGTAATTTTGGTGGCTATGATGTTCAAGGAAGAATAGAAATTAAGAGTGGGAATTATTACGTTAATGGTGAACTGTGGTTTACTACTGGTGAAATCTATGAGTTCCACGAACAATTAGCAAGTTGTTATCGTGAATTGAGCGGTGTTGCTACGTTTTGGACTTCCGAAACTAACCTGAAAATTGAAATTAAATTTGATAAATTAGGTCAAATCACCATAGACGGTTATTTTCAGGAAAAAGCATATCAAGAGAACAAATTGAAATTCGAAATTGAAAGCGATCAAAGTTTTTTTGAAGAAACCATTAAAGAGTTAAAGAAAATTGTGGATTATTATGGGGATTTAAAAGGTGTTAAGAATAAGTAATTTCTTTATATTTTCTACGAGTGCGAATGTTCAATAGAATAGTGGTTCTTTTAGACGATGAAGAAGGATTATGAATAAACTAAAGGTAAGGGGAAATATTGTGGCATCGAATGAAAGAAAAATGATGGATAATGCCCTGAAAAAAGTTGTTATACCTGTATTAAGAAATCAAGGGTTTAAAGGCTCATTTCCTCACTTTAGACGTGAAAATGAAGATAATATTGATTTAATTACTTTCCAATTTAACAAATGGGGCGGTTCATTTGTAGTGGAATTAGCAATTTGTCCAATTAAAGGTGTAACGATGTCTTGGGGAGAACAAGTCCCGCTTAATAAAGTTACTGCCCATCATATAAACAGACGGTATAGGTTAGGGGCTAAATCAGAAGATGAAGATGGAATCTGGTTTAATTTTGAAAATGTAAAAACAGAAGAAGATTTTGAAAAGGTTGCATCGAATGTTTTAGATTTATTAAATACATCTGACCGTTCATGGATTTCAAAGTTACTTAACCAACAGAAACATTCTTGAAATAAGGGCTAACAAACGAAATGATTTCTTCCTTAAACCTTATCCCTACTATGTCTCAAACTAAAATTACCGCTTCTTACACAATAAAACCGTTCCTTAACTAAAAAGACCGTTCCTAAATCCGAAGGTTTCCTGATCCGATTCAGGCAGACCTTCGGTCTTTTTATGCCCGAAAAAAGGCGGGGGAAAGAGCGAGAAAGAGCATGAGAAAAAGCATGAAGAAAAGCATGAGAAGACAAGTAACTACAGGGTTTCGCAACAAAAAAGAAGAAGAAAAGGCATGAGCAAACGTGTGAAAGAAAGCGGGAAAAACCGCTCCCTCCAACCTTAAATCTTACCTCTATTCTGGAACGTTATTATTCTTTCGGATTCAGTGAAAAATCGTTACACAAATGAGGAAAAAGGGTGAAAAAAGCGGGAACGTTATTATTCTTTAACGAGATTGGGGAAAGGTGAGAAAAGGGTGTGAGGGCATGTGTGGCAAGGGTTTGAGGGGGATTGGGGGAAGATGGAGCGGGGGAACGTTATTATTCGATGGGGACAACAATTATCTCCATGCTAAAAAGTTGATTTCCACGCTAAAAAGTCGGTACCTACTGCTAAATAGTTGGTATCCAGAGCGGGAAGACCAGCGGGTAAACAAATATGTATTCAATCTTGATTCTATCCTAAAATCAATCAAAATTCGGGGGGGGGTCCAGTTTGACTTCGTCCCTTTTCTTTTGTAAAAGGCAAAGTAAAGGGAAAACAGCGGAAGTGGTGAGAATTCCTCCGCTGTAGTGTAAATTTGTACATTTTAGTTTTCACTTTTAGTAGAGTCGTCTTTTTTACGAGATGCTAAACCTATGACCCCGCCAACTATAATAAATACAATGTTTAAAATGATTTCAAATCCTTGAAAGGCATCAACATAATTAACTAAAAACCAGCTTTTACCTCCATTTGTTAGATGATTAATTAGCCCTCCTACTCCTTGGATAAGGAATAGTAAACTAAGTCCACTAATAATTTCTTTCATGATGAACACCTCATTAAAATTTTTTTAATTTAATATGCCTCTAAGACCGATGTTGAAAAAAACTGCACCTACTACTCCTATCGCTACTAAGAGTGAAGAAATTGGAGCTTCATTTAATTTTGACCTGATTTTATTTAGAAATTGATGTAGTTTGTCTTTAAGCACAATATTAACTCCTAAAAGCAGTAGTGAAGGAAGCACCATTACAAGATTGTACCCAGTTATAATTAAGATAGAAGGAGTAGTCTCTATTGCTAGGTGATCCATTAATAAAATTGAATAAAAGTAAGGCAATGCAGTTACAAATTCAATTAGAAAAACAATGCTTCCTAATATGATCATCCCTTTGATAGTTGTGTTTGTGGGTATAATTGAAATTAAACGTTTTTTTGTAGTATCTTTTGGTTTACTGAAGCTAATTAGAACAAGAACCATTCCAAAAAGGATATAAAACCAATTGATAAAGTCAATTTCAGATAATTGTTCGATTCTCGTCAATAGTGATTCTCCACCAAAGTATAGTAATAAACCCATTACAAAGTAGCCTAATTGCGTAATAGATAGAAAAACAAGCAAGCGAGAAGAAAATTGATTAGGTTGTGTCAATAATAAATAGGCTGTTACAGCGAGTACACCAGGACTTAATATGTCAACTAAGGCACAAATGGAAATAATTATTAAGGCTGTTGATATGTCTATTAATGAAGATGGCATCATTGCTAAATAGTTGGTATCCAGAGTGGAAGGAAGAGTGACGAAATAAGAGCAGGCGAACAATATGTACTCAATCAATAATCAATCGTAAAATCAATGCGAATCAAGGCTGGATCCAATACGGGTCCAGTCTTTTCTATTTTGTTCAATATCCCCTCAATCCCTTGTTCAATAGCGTGTTCAGTTGTTATTCATATCGTTTTCTGTACAGTTCGATAGAACACGGGATAGAAGAAAGAAAGTGCTGAGGAAAGATGTTTTTCAAGTCTTTTTTTTCATGTTTTTTTCTTATTTCTGTTCCCGTTCAGGGAACATCTATTTAACATTGTCCGAATATTCGATACAAGCCAGAACGGAAAAAAGAGGGCGAAAATGGGGGTTTTGGGGAAGAACTATATAACAGAAGGAAGAGTAGCGGAAGGAAGAGAAAAGAAGGAAAGGGCTTAGAGCCGCAAGGGTTTGAGGGGAGTGAGGGGGAGAGGGAGGCGGGGAAGGACTTTTTAGCAGGGGAATACAAGGTTTTTAATTTTTAACAAAATAAAGTTTCTTTAAAATTATTTTAGCTCGCGTTTATTTTCTTTTAAAAATTCTTTATAATTTTCTCCCCATTCATTCATTAGAGAAATAATTGGTTCTAGAGTTCTCCCAAACTCAGTCAATGAGTATTCAACTTTAGGGGGGATTTCAGGATAAACTTGGCGATGGACAATACCATCTTCCTCGAGTTCTTTTAATTGGAGAGATAACATTCGTTTAGTAATACCGGGCATTAATCTACTGAATTCATTAAATCGCTTCGTTCCATCTAATAAATAAAATAGAATGACGCCTTTCCATTTACCTCCGATTACATCAAGAGTTCCTTCAACCGGACAGCCTTCGGGGCATCCATACCCTTTCTTTCGATTTCTCATCCGTACTCATACCTTTCTCATTTCTTCTTAGTCTTTAATTCTTAATTAGTAACATAGTTAATATCAGATTACAAGAATGTTAGTACACACTCTTTTCCTTCCATTCCTAATAGGTAACATGGTTGATACCAGATTACAAGAATGTGCGTACTTACCCTTAGCATATTTCTTTTTTATAATAAACATGAATAAAAAAGGAGGGCATTTAAATGAAGGCAGTTGGATTATACAAATATTTACCGATTGAAAGGGAAGAAAGTTTGGTAGATGTTCAATTGGAAAAACCTACACCAACCAAAAGAGATATACTTGTTAAAATTAAAGCTATTTCAATTAATCCGGTCGATGTAAAGGTTCGAGCTCCAAAAGATAAAGAAGAAAAAGAACCAAGGATTTTAGGTTGGGATGCAAGTGGAGTGGTGGAAGAAATCGGATCAGATTGTACAATATTTAAGCCTGGGGATGAAGTCTTTTATTCTGGTGACCTAACACGATCAGGGACTTATAGCGAATATCAATTAGTTGATGAAAGAATTGTTGGATTAAAGCCAAAGTCTTTGAATTTTGCTCAATCAGCTGCGTTACCATTGACATCGATAACAGCATGGGAAAGTTTATTTGATCGATTAATGATAGATATAAATAACCACAAAGAAAATCAATCTAAGAGCATTCTTATTATTGGTGGAGCAGGTGGAGTTGGCTCAATAGCGATTCAATTAGCTAAATTGGCTGGTTTACAAGTGATTGCCACAGCTTCTAGACAGGAGAGTAAGCAACGGGTGAATAAATTAGGTGCTGATTATATCATTAACCATCACGAAAACTTTCGAAATCAACTACAAGAACATGATATAAAAGGCGTTGAATATATTCTATGTTTGAACGAAACAGAGCAGCATTGGCAAAACATGGCCAATATTATTTTCCCGCAAGGAAGTATTTGTTCGATTGTAGAAATGGAAAATCCTATCGACCTTACTGCTTTAAAAAATAAAAGTGTAACGTTTGCTTGGGAATTTATGTTTACAAGATCCATGTATCAAACTACAGACATGATCAAGCAACATGAACTTTTATCCAAACTAAGTAAACTAATAGATGAAGGGAAAGTAACAACAACCCTAACTGAAACACTTAGACCAATTAATGCCGAAACTTTACGTAAAGCACATAAAATAGTAGAAACGGGAAGTATGATTGGCAAAATAGTAGTAGAGAATGAGTAAATGCCTAATGAGACTGTCGTGTACAATAAATTGATTGTCTAAAAAGCAGGCTGTTTAGATGTTTCGAAAAAATCAGGCAATTTATCTATAGGTATAAGAATCTTCAAGAAATCTAATGGTGTATCCATATGGATTAACTGATCATAAAATATCGTTATTAAAAGTGCAGGTTATGACACTGTAAAACATGTCTTCAATGCTAGTAATAATAAATTTTACAGAAAGATGGAATTCATTGGCAGTGAAGATTTAAAGTAATAGCGCTTTATATCTTTTCTACCAAGATGTATCAGAAATAGAGTCTATTGCTTAAGCATTTAGTAGTGAAAAAAGATTTGAATTTAAATAAGATAGATTAGTGTGAATTTTTTGAAAAAATAGTTTACGTGCAATGTATTATTTAGTATACTTTAATTGTAAAATATTGGAGGTGGAATTCGAATGAATATAATGAAAAGATTAACGGTTGGTGGATTGGCAATAAGGTATATCTCTAGGAATAGGTTTATCTAACGTATCTGCAGCAATACCAACTGAAGCAAAGATTAGTGGTCCGAAAAATGAAATTATAATTGGTTCTTCTGCTACAATGACTAAAACTATTTCTTGGGGTGGGGGTAACGGAATTTATAATGTAAAGTACCATGATGGTATTACTACTCGATTTACAGATCCTGCTGCTAATTATTATAGTACAACTAGATCATCTACATATCATCTAGGTTCCTTAAGTACCGACAAATGGAACCTTACACTAACTGTTTCATCCGCTGGGGGTGGAACTGCACGTGCAACAGGAACAGTAACACTAAGAAAATAAATGTAAATTCTATGGCACCCTAGTCAACTGACTAGGGTGATTGTAATTAATCAATTTAAGGAGGAACGTCATGATTGATATAAAGTATTTACAAAAGTCATTTTCTGAATCCAATTCCATAATAGAAAATGTATCCTTGTCTATTGAAGAGGGACAGTGGTATACGATCGTAGGCCCTTCGGGTACAGGAAAGTCTACTTTACTTAAATGTATTTCAGGACTTTTAAAGCCTGATAAAGGCGAGGTCTTATATGAGAGAACTAATATTTATCACATGAATGAAAATGCGAGAAGCGAGTATAGAAAAAAAAATATTGGTTTTATATTTCAGGACTTCAAACTTTTGCCCCACTACTCTGTTATTGATAATGTCATGTTACCTCTTATTTATGATTATCCGAAAAAGGAACTATATATTAGAGCGAAAAAATTACTTGAGAGTGTGGGAATTAATAATTCTTTGTTTGCTAGACTGCCAGAATCTTTATCAGGAGGGGAAAAGCAAAGAGTGGGGATTGCTAGAGCTTTAATGGCTAATCCAAAGGTACTGATATGTGATGAACCGACTGGGAACTTAGATATTGAAAATAGAGATAACATTCTGCGCATTCTGATTGAATGCAAAAATAAAGGACAAACGATTATTATTGTAACCCATGATGAGGAAGTTGCGAAACTTGGTGATAAGACCTATAAATTATACAAAGGTAATTTGAAGGAAAACGAGGTATTTGTATGATACGTTTTGCTTGGGTTCGTATTTTAAGCAGAAAGTTGATCTCCATTACCATTTTATTAGCATTTATTGGTTTATATACACTTATTCCATTAGGTTTTCAGAGCACAAAAGAAATTAAGTTAGCAGTTAATCATTCCGTAGAAGAATACGGACGAGGTACATATGACATCCTAGTACGACCAAGTTCTACAAGAACAGATGTTGAAAAAAAATTAGGAATGATTGAAGAGAATTATATCGGTGATGGGGGAGGTGGTATTTCTATTTCTGATTGGGAACAGATTAAAAGAAACCCAGACATAGAATTGGCCGCTCCAGTAGCATCTCTAGGGTATTTTAGTGGTAAAAGGATGTCTATTGAACTTCCAGTATTAAAGGAACCAACAAGATTTTCTTGGCAATTTTATACCTCGGATGGGATTCATAAATATCCTATTGATCAGAAAGAGGAGTTATATTATTTTGATGGTTCGGTTCCAGGAAACATACAATATATTGACGCTTCGTATCCAAATTCATTAACAGGTGTAGCAATGACAGTCCTAATGCCTTTTAATTATTATCTATTAGCTGCTATTGATGTTGAGAGCGAAAGTAAGTTAACTGGAATTGACTATTCTGAATTAGATAAAGAGATTAATGATATTGAATTTAAAGAAGTTCGGGAAAGTTTAGGAAATCCACCCGTTATCAAAGTTATACAGCGGCATGATATAAATATTCCATTATATATGACTGTGAAGACAGATAGGATAGATGTAGATCTCGGAGAATATCAGGAGAAATTAGGCCTGATGAAAGATGACTCACTATTAATGGGCTATGAAAAACCTGAAAAAATGGAGCAAGTAATTAATGAACTATCTAAAGCTAAAGTGCTTGATAATAGAGAATATAATTTAGATTTATCTAAATTCCAAAAACCGTTTGAGGGGACAGCTGTAAAGATTGGGGAGGATTTCAGTATAAGTGAGACTGATCGCTTTATGTCTGACCAAGATACCTCGATTTATTACATAGCATCAAAAATCAACTATAAAATAAATGAAAATAATCTAGAAGTGCCCATACTTGAAGATGGACCTCCCCCAATATATAAAACAGTAAATAAAAAGGGGATAAGTGCCTATCAAAGTCAAAAGGTGCCCTTTATTATTGAACAAGTGGGAGAATTTTCACCTAATAAGGATACTAACCAGTTAGCTTCAAGCCCATTAGGTATATATTCTACCACAGAGTCAAAAAGCTTAGACGGTAAAGTGGTACAATCTACAATCTTTCCTGGAAGCTTTATTCCTACACCAGCGAGCGGGATAACAACCCTGGAAGCTGCTGAAATGGTAAAAGGTCAAAAACCGATTGATGCAATAAGGATCAAAGTGGCCGGGATAAATAAATATAACGTGGATGCTCAAGAGAAAATTGAACAAGTTGCAATAGACCTACTAAAATCTGGTTATGAAGTGGATATTGTTGCTGGTTCCTCTTTTAAACAAATGAGATTAGATGTTGAAGGTTTAGGCCAGATACTGGAGCCTTGGACAACTCTAGGGGTAGCACAAGAGCTGAGTGAAAATTGGAATCACATGTCCGTGATTTCTTTCATATTATTTTCTCTTTTTGGGTTTCTTTGGTTATATTCAAGAGTAACTTTTGAAAAAAAAGCCTTATATAAGGAAGATGAGTTACTATATCTATTAGGGTGGAAAAGGAAATTTATTTTTCTACGGAACTGTCTTGAACAATTTATTATTATTACTATTGGGTATGTAGTTAGCATTATTTTATTTACTCTATTCAAACAAGATGCATTCCCTTATTTACTCTCTTCATTATTATGGTTCCTAACCGTGGTCATGGTATGTTTATTATTTTTAAGAAATGGATCAGGGAATAAAACTAGGATAATGGAATATAAGAAAGTTCCAGCAATTATTCATTATAAAGAGTTTATATTACCAACCATTTTGGTTTTGTTCATTTCGATTATACTACTGATTATTCAGATATCTAACTTAGGATATTCCATTGAAAAAGCTAAGGAAACAACACTAGGTCAATTTACAATGGATGAAACATTAATCATACAAATTTCCATTATAGTGATAACCGTACTGCTTTCTTACCTAGCAGTTAGTGAGAGTATTACAGCACTCCTTCAATACCGAGCGAAGGAATTTTCTATGTACCATATTATTGGGTGGACTAAAGGTCGTATATTGATTCATTTCTCTAAAGAAATCTCTCTCTGGTCAGGAGTCCCAATTGTTTTAGGGGTTCTTTTAGGAAGTTTGATTTTATTTGGAATGAATGTTTCATACAGTTGGATTTTTATTAGTATATTAATCTCTATAGGTATTTTATCAATTGCAATCGTCGTGACTACCATTACAAAATTAAAACCGTTTAGCAAGGGATAGCCTTGAATTAGTTTTTTTACCAATTTGTATCAAATAAATTGTGTTTCGGATTCAAAACATAATTAACTTCACTCTTACAGTGACACTCAAGGAAAATGGAATGCTGAGTGTTGTGGATAAATTAAGCTAGCAATTATGAGTTTTGATACTATTGGTCGATATCTGAACTAGAGTTAAGGATAAAATACACTTCATCTTTTATTAGATGAGGTGTATTTTGTACAATCAAATATTCAGCAATAATTAAAAAGATAATACAAGGAAAATCACTCTTTGTCGATGAGATTCATATTAGATTACAAGACATGAAGAGGAGGACTATTAATCAAAATGAAGGAAAAACATATTTGAGTATATCAGTAGAGTAAAATTTATTCATATGAGATTATAAACTATAATCAAACTTTATTCGAAACACCCCCTAAATATCCTGCAAACCTTCTTTTTATTATCTCTCTACTCCTCACTATTCAAGAATTCCCTCACATAAATCCTGTGTACTCCCTCTAAAATAAGGGAACTATATTCAGAAAATTTAACCTTCGTGCTTTTCCCTTTAATAATAAAGTCCCCAGAAACTGCTCCAGTCTTATCCATTGCGGCATCGTAGAGTAAAGCAGCCCCTTTTGTGGGTGGGGAAAAGAAAAACTTCATCAATGGTTTTATATAAAAGGGGATACCTGATTTTTTTTCTTTCCGCAACGTATTGTTACTCCCGGGGTCTACACTTAGAAACCGGAATCCATTGGCACTCTCCCTTTTTGCTATTTCTTTTGTCCATAAAGATAAAGCTAGCTTTGCTGTCGCATAGGGACCGAATAACTTTTTAAAGGAAGATGGGTTTTCCAATGTATCTGGATCAAACTGTTTCACTCGAAGGATGACAGCGGGAGATGTATTAACAATTGTCTTATCTTCTCCCATTTCAAATAAAGGGGATAGTTCTTTAAAAATAATATAAGGCACTACTGTCTGAAGTTCATAATGTAGTTCGCGATTTTGCTTAGAAAATAACAACGAAGGAAAGCTGCCGCCAGCGTTATTGAAAAGGAAATCTATTTTCTTCTCCGTTGCTTTTATTTCTTCCAGCGCTTTTTTTAGACTGTTAAAATCAGATAAATCTGCTTTATAAATTCGTAACTGTCCTGTAGTAATTTTTGATTGAATAAAGTTGTCGTCCTTTGAAAAAGAAGAACGTATTAATGCAATAACTTGACTCCCTTCTGCTAGCATTTTTTTGGTTAACTGTAGACCAATCCCATTATTGGCTCCAGTAATGATTACTATTTTTCCTGTTTCCAAAATAATTCCCTCCGATATTAAATAATTTTATAAATGAGCAATTGACACTTAAGTTACATTTGTCACTTAGTTTGAAAGAATTGTATAATAAATTTAAGCAAAGAAAAAGTAAATAATTTTTTTATGTGACACAGGAAAGGAAATTGGTGCATAAATGGATAAACGGGTCGAAAGAACACAAAAATTATTGCTGCAAAGTTTAATGATGTTTAATCTTAAGAATAAAAACTTTTATGAGCTTTCCATCCGAGATTTATGCGAGGAAGCTGGAATTGCAAGGCAAACTTTTTACAGAAATTATTTAGTGAAAGAAGACATCATTATAAGACAGATATCCAATGTCATGAGTGATTTTAGGTCGGTTTTAAAGCAGCAATCTTTTAACGCTTCAGGCTTTATTCAACTACTAATTCAATTTTGGAAACAAAATCAAGAGACATTTGCATTAATTGAATGGGCTGGCATTAGTAATGAATTTATTCGCCAGTTAGCTAATTTTAATAAGCTTGTAATGGAGCAACATAAAGCATTTGGTAAAAATAGTGATTATATTGCAAACTATTATGCAGGCGCTACTTATATGTTTTTAAAGACATTTATGGAAAAGGATGATTTTAGCAAAGAGGCTTATGCCAAAGGAGCGGCGGTTTATAATCAGTTAACTAACCAATGTAAAGGTTTGTTTGAACCACTTAATTAGGTATGGAGTTAAGCTCATAACACAGGAAAATAATAATTTCCATAATAGGATAAATGGAGGATTAAAATGAATAGAGAAATAGATGATTCAAAACAGGTAGTTATTCAAGTTGGAGCAGTGCTTAAAAAATTGCGTAAAGAAAGACAGTTGAGTCTCGAAAATTTATCTGAGATATCAGGTGTAAGTAAGCTGACGCTGGGGAATATTGAGCGGGGAGAAACTAATCCAACAATTGGGGTTTTGTGGAAGATTTCGAAAAGTTTATCGATCCCTCTTATGGCGTTATTTTCCTCAGGAAGCAGTGTAAATGTATCGCGAGCTGGGAGCGGGTTAAGAATTTTTGGAGATGATGGCAATTGGGCAGTGGAGCCAATTTTTCAAAATCCAAATCCAAATAATGAGATAGAAATGTGTCGAGCATATTTACAACCGCATAGTTCCTATTATCCGGAAAGGCATCACCCCAATACGACTGAACTTGCTACTGTGATGGCAGGAACGATAACCATTAATGTAAATAAAGAGTCATATATCTTAAATGAATATGATTCTATTAGTTTTGATGCAAATGAAACACATTCTTATATAAATGAGACGAACGATGTTGTAGTTCTCCATATATTATTAAAATACGGAGTCTAATCATTTCCCTCTATTATCGGTGTTTGTCAACATAGTTGTCGCATTTAGTTACTTTAGTGTTGTGTTCAGTCAAGGCTACCGCGCTACGCTTGCTGGCCTGATGATTTGAATGGAAAGGAAATCCATTCTTTCCATTCAAATCATCAGGGAATAAAGTGTATTAAGGCGGACTCAACGTT